>JBFESM010000167.1:0-4509 GCA_041548445.1 Methanothrix sp.
ACGAGGAGAGAATTAGCGGTACTTTTAGTCCTCTGCATGGCCCTTGTTGGCATGGCAGGAGCTGCCAACTACATGTACGAGAAGGCGAACGTAAAAGGCGTAGGCTACAAGAACGTAGAGACTATCATCCAGACCCAGCCGGGCCTGGCCGGAAACAAGCTGGTCGAGAAGGAGTCCGGAAGCGGAAACGTCATCACCGAGAAGACTGAGATCGAGGCGACGCGGGATCCTCTTGGATTTGAATGTATCCATCTTGGATTGATTCAGCCTCCGGAAGGTTTTGTTAGGGTTTGTTACGACGAAATTAACTTCTCCAAGGAAGCTGAGTTCGAGTACATGCCCGTCAGCTACCAGACCGGAACTTACGATCAGAAGTGGATCGAGAAGCTCTGCGTCCAGAATTACTACATAGGAGCTGTAGTAACCGAGCAGTACACCCACGCGGAGCACCTCCAGAAGAACACCGAGGTCAAGACCAGGAGACATTGCTGTAATGTCATAAATAGTAGGTCAATGCCAAGTCCCACTGAAGAAGTTACTTCTTGTGGATGCTGTACCGGCGCTCTCGAGGCGAACTTCAACTCCAACGTGATCGGCGTCGCTCACATCGGATGGCTCTCCAAGAACGTCGCTGTCAACGACAAGGGCAGGCACTATGAGTGGGGCAGGAGCGTTGAAGACCTGACTGGTGTCTTCTCCATCGAGAAGTTCATCCAGCTCTGGGGCAACGACACCTGCGTCGCGGTCCAGGTCGACTGGCTACCCTGCATTTAAATCTGAGATCGATCGAACCACTTCGAAATCGGCTGAATTTTCGGGGTGGCTCCCACCACTTTTAACATGTGTTCTTTATAGTTGAAGTATACTCGTGATCGAGACCGTCTCCACTCTACTCAGAGAGCTTTTTGGCTTGCTGTGAGATCAGGGGTCCAGTTTCAGAGCGTAGGCCGAAGGATGATGATGGGGCTGTTGGAGATCTTTCGGAGGCGTTGGGGGGGTGATCTCCGGGATCGAGGAGGTAAGGGCCAACAAAAGGAAACGCCGGGTTCCGGCGAACCATAAAGTATATATGGAATATACTGCTATATAGAGTATATAGGAATTGGTTGGTATGATATTAGAAGGCATCTTAATGGCTCTGCTGTTTGTTGGCGTAGTGTTCTCCATAACATTAGATATTTATAGAGACATCAGAGAGCTGGTAAAAAACTAGAGTCGCAGAGTGGCTATTTTAAAGTCCGATAAAGCCAGCGAGTTTTGTCGGCGCTCTTAACCGTCTAAATATCTACGCTGTTCGGAAGCGCCCTCAGAATCGATGGCGTAGAAAGGATGATGTCATCGATCACCAGCTCAAACGGCTTCTGAACTTCGATCCGAGATGGTAGGCGACAAAAATGGCTTTAAAAACGAGCCATCCTATTTTATAAAAATTTTGGCGCTCTGCGAAGCCTCCATCCCACAAGGATGAGACGAACGCACCCAGCGCCTGACGCCCACTCCCCTTGCCTCGGCAAATTCCGCCCTTCAGTCGAGCTTTACGGCGATCCCGTGGGACCGGAGATACTCCTTCGCTCCCCTCACCGTGTACTCTCCGCGGTGGAAGATTCCGGCAGCCAGCGCCGCGTCGGCCCCAGCATTCCTGAAGGCCTCGAGCATGTGCTCCGGATTTTTGGCCCCGCCGCTGGCGATCACCGGGATGCCGACAGCCTCAGATACGGCCCTGGTCAGGGGGATGTCGTAGCCGTCGTTCGTCCCGTCCCGATCCATGCTGGTAAGGAGGATCTCGCCTGCGCCCAGCTCCTCGACTCGGCGGGCCCAGTCAACGGCGTCGATCTCGACGGGCTTTCGGCCCCCGTAGATCACCACTTCAAACCAGGCATCGCTTCCGTCCTCGAGCTTGAAGGCGTTGGCGCCCTCCCTCAGCTCGGGGTTGCGACGGGCGTCGATGGCTACGGTGATCCTCTCGGACCCCACGGCCTTTGAGGCGTTCTTGACCAGGTCCGGGTCTTTCAGCGCCGCGGTGTTGATCCCCACCTTGTCGGCTCCGGCGTCCAGGATCTCGACGATCCCTTCCACGCTTCCGATCCCCCCGCCCACGGCGAAGGGGATCGAGACCTCCTTGGCGGTCCGGCGGGCGACGTCCACCATCGTCTTCCGCCCCTCGTGGGAGGCGGTTATGTCCAGGAAGACCAGCTCGTCGGCCCCCTGCTCGTCGTAGCGGATCGCCAGCTCGACGGGGTCGCCCTGCCGCTTCAGGTCCACGAACTTGACGCCCTTGACGACGGAAGGCTGGCCGTCGACCACCTTCACGTCGAGGCAAGGTATGATTCTCTTCGTATCGGCCATGCTAAGTAGAAGGCGCTGTCGGGTAAAAATGTTCCTCAGGATGGAGATGGCAGAAATTTGAGATATAATGTTGAGATATTATAATATCTTTCAGCAGTTAATCGGTCGATGACCCAGATCGCCCATCTGGATGCTGGATACTGGAAGCCGGACCTATCCCGCGCGATCGATATCATCGATGGCCTTCACCACACTTTGCCAAGCGGGGCAATAGTAGACCTGGTCGGAATAATCTTCGATATCTGTGTCGTTGATGCTCCATGGATGCTTGAACAAAATTCCTCGTCGATCGGGATGGCTCTTGACGAATTCCACGATGTTGAAATCGAGGTCGTCTATCAGTACATCCGAAGGTACGTTGTGCTTGGTCCCCGTCTTTGCCCGGTAGTAATCTTTCAGGCATGGGAAGTGAGCATTCAGCCACTCTTTGGTGGCCTCTTCGGCATTGGGCCGCCTGGCTGTAACCACAAAAACTTCGTGGTGAATTATCTGTTTTACGCCTCGCTGAGAACCTTCTATCAGCGGCAGACTTATGGTGTAATCCGGGTCGGCCAAAAGCCTTCCAATCTCAGACCATAATTCCCTTCCTCCAAAGGTCCAGTGCGCACGATTAATGTCGCTTTTACAATACTTCTGACCATATTCTTTTTCAATTACTTCAAGGACGGCTCCGACCTGATCGGCCAACACGCCATCGATATCCACAGCAATCTTCAACTCAGAGCGCCTCCGGCTTCACGCCATTGGATCATCATTCTACAACCCGATCCCTCTCTATCCCACTTCACTAAATAGATGTTGGTTTTTCTAAACTGCGTCACGAACTTGCTCCTTGGATGACGGCATCTACGGTATCTATTTTATGGGCTTCTCTCCTCTGGCCTGCGCTCTTTTCCGTCTTTCTTCCTGCTTCTTTCTCCTCTTTTTCTCCTTTGCCGTGATTTCTTCGTCCTTCTTGAAGGGGTTGATCATGGTAGATTCCTCAACATACATCACAATTAATGGTTGTATTCGATCTGATCGTATTAATTTATTCTGATACGGATCGATTCCGGTCCGGGATGAATCCAGCAGAAGAAGCCCGCCTGGCGACTTCCACCATCGTCTTCCTCCCTCTCGCGGGAGGCTCACGAACTTGACGCCCTCGCCAGCCATCCAGCAGGAGCTTTTCGCTCCCTGGACCGCTGGTGGCGATGGCCGGAGAGGTGGCGGTGGGAGATGAGGCCGTCGGCCACCTGAGACCATGCATGCGGGACTGTGAAGGGAGATTGAAAGATCGATATATCAAACTCGCCAGTTCTGAGACCTCTGAGATCGATCCGAAATCTCGGCCCTCCCGTTCCAGAACTCCTGTTCCAGAACTCTTATATCAAGTCGGCACCACAGATTAGCTACGATGAGCGTAATTGCATCTGAAGAGGTCGATCACCTCATTCGCAGGTCTTTAGAGAGGGAGATCGGACTTTTGGAGATGAAAAAAAGGATAACATATGACGAGATCAAGGATTTCGAGCGAAGATACGGTATGGATTCAGACGAGTTTTTGAGGGAATTTGAGAGAGGAGAACTCGGCGATTCTCAAGATTACTTTGAATGGTGGGGCCTCTTAAGAGGGCAAACCGTGATCGAAGAAGAGTTAAAGAAGGCAAGAGCGGTGCTTTCTTCTTGATCTCAGATTATTTCGAAGAAGTTGAGCTGCGGTTGAAGGAGTTGTCAGCGATCGTAGCCGACAAGGAGATTGATTTTCGAGAGTTCAGCTCCTCGGAAGGGATGCTCCGGGGCAGGTTCCTCCTCGTTGATGGGTCAATTCTCGAGTTTATGGAATATCTGCAGGGAGAGACTCGATTGAAATACAGGTTCCATCTGATGGACAAACGAGGAGAGATCCGATTCAGATACGATAATGCACCTCATCACAATATTTCCACTTTTCCACACCATAAGCATACTCCAAATGGGATAGTCGAAGCCAGCGAGAGGAGTTTTCTGGACGTTTTAGATGAAGTAGAGATGCTTGTTATGGATGTCGGAGTCTAGGCGCCAATATTAAGTCGCTATTTATCAGAAAATCCTCACACCTCGGCCGCGCATCTTTCGAATTCGTCCATCCGCTTCTTCTGCATCTTGCATCATCTTTGAAGCAGCGCGTGGAGGAGGTTCTCG
>JBFESM010000168.1:0-4500 GCA_041548445.1 Methanothrix sp.
GAGTCCGACGCCGAGGAGATGATCGCGGGTATAAAAGGGCACGCCCTCCTGGAAGGGTACCGGGGCCGGTCGGCGGACATCCCGGCCTTGAAGGGCCTATTGATGAAGATATCCGACCTGGTGGTCGGACATCCCGAGATCGCCGAGATGGACTTAAACCCCGTCTTCCTCTACCCCGACGGCTACAAGGTGGTGGACGCAAGGATCATCATCGGCGACGCGCCAGAGGTCGCCGAGAGGGCTCCGGCCAAGATCCAGGACCTCCACGACCTCTTCTACCCTAAGAGCATCGCCGTCATCGGCGCCTCTGGAACGAAGGGAAAGCTCGGCTGGAACGTCTTCTGCAACCTGATCAACCACGACTTCAAGGGCGAGCTCTACCCCATCAACCCCAAGGCCGAGTCGATCTTGGGCATAAAGGCCTACCCGCGGATCAGCGCCGTGAAAAAGCCGATCGACGTCGCCGTCATCCTCGTCCAGGCCAGCATGACCCCGGAGGTGGTGAAGGAGTGCTGCGACTGCGGCGTCAAGTACGTCATCGTCGAGTCGGCGGGCTTCGCCGAGATGGGCGAAGCTGGAAGGCGGATAGAGGAGGAGATGAAGGCGATCACCGATTCCTATGGCGTCCGTCTCCTGGGCCCCAACTGTTCGGGGATAATAAACACCCACTGCAGCATGGTCCAGTCGATCGGGATCGTCGACGCCCTGTCCCGCGGGAACATAGGCCTCATATCCCAGGCCGGGGTCTGCGCCGCCGGGATGCTCTGGGGGCTGCGGCACATCATGGACTTTGGGATCGTGGCGACAATCGGAAACAAGCTCGACATCAACGAGACCGACATGCTGGAGGCGGTGAGCCAGGACGAGAACGTGAACGTCATCTGCATGTACCTCGAGTCGGTGAAGGGCGGAAGAAGATTCATCGACGTGGCCAAAAGAATAACAAAAGAGAAGCCGATAGTCGCCCTCAAGTCAGGCAGGACCGAGGCCGGGAAGAAGGCGGTCGCCTCCCACACCGCCTCCATGGCCGGAAACGACCTCGTCTACAGCGCCGTCTTCAAGCAGGCCGGGGTGATCAGAGCGAGGGACTACGAGCACATGTTCAACCTATCGAGGGCCATATCCAAGCAGCCCTTCCCCAAAAGCGAGGGCGTCTTCATCATCACCTACGCTGGCTCTTTGGGCGTCATCTCGGCCGATGCCGTCATCGACGAGGGGATGAGGCTCTCGGAGCTGGAACCCCACCTCAAAGAGAGGCTCCTCAACCTATTGCCGGAGTACGTCGGCGGGACGAACCCCGTCGATTACACCTTCAGCATGGACGCCGAGACCGTTAAGAGGACGATCGAGATCGGGGTCGAAAGCGAGGACGTTGGAAGCTTCATAGTCATACTCCAGGCTGAGATTTTGGGAAGCTACGTCGAGCCCCTGGGGAAGATCGATTACCGAGGAAAGCCTATCATGGTCTGCGTCGCAGGAAAGGAGTTTGCCATGGACGACGTCATCAAGATGGAGAACGTCGGAATACCCGTCTACCAGACCCCCGAGCAGTGCGCCGACGCCATATCGGTGATGTACAGGCATTGGCAACTGTCTGGATAAAAACGACCTTTTTCCCCCTCGGAGCCGTCATGCACCGAGGGGATCGTCCTCGCCCCCGATCAGTACAGATTCTGGACGTCCTGGGGCTCGGTCCAGTTTCCGCCTTCAAAGACCTTCATGGAGGATCGTTTCCGGGCGTACTCCATCGTCCTGGTCCAATTCTTGCTGGACGGCAGAGTGGTGGGGTCGATCATCCTGTTGTACCAGGGGCTGACGGCCGAGGAGGACTGGTTTGCCATCGCCAGGCTCGCATTCTTCTTCTCTTCGGCGAGCTTTCTAGCCACCTTTCCAAGGACCGAGATGTTCTTCGACGACCCTCCCAGGGACGCCGGCTCTCTGAAGATCTCCGAGCCGAAATAGGGGTAATACTGGCTGTAGTCGACCCTCGATGGCGCGCCCCCGGAGAAGAATATGGGGTCGGAGAAGTAAGACCTCCACGCCGAGTAATCGGGCCCACTGCCGGGGTCCAGGTAGTCTCCGCTCGCCTGGCCCACCGCCAGGATCAGGCCAGATACCATTAAAATCAAATTGCGGTTTGAAATCATATCCGAATCACACTCCCCAGTGAGGAGTATGTCGGAATTGACTTAAATTTTTCGCCCAATAGATGACAGGATGATATTCAGCTCCGGGAGCTCTTCATAACGCAGCCATCGTCCTTCTCCTCGACCTCGAGCCTCCTGAAAGTCTCCGCCACCTTTTGGGCGCCCATATCCTGAAACACACAAAGCCCCTTTTTTCGAGCCTCTTCGCGACGTAGCCGCTGCTTCCGTAGAAGCTTCCAAACTACATCGCCACCACTAGCTTCTGGATCTGTTCTCTAGGGATCTCGGGAACGTCGGTCATTAACGCTACCCTTGAGGCGATATCTCAGAATAATGTTAAAAACCATAAATGACATATCTCTTCTAACTTAGGAGTTTTAAGATGACGATGCTAGGGGGCTTTTGTTCTGAATCGCTGAGAGCGTTCTTCATCCGCGCTTTTGGAATCGCCTTGATAATTCTCGTTCTCAGCTCCGAGTCCGTGGCCATCACCTGCACTTCCTCCTGCACAGCCAACGACGTTCGAATCTCCAATCCCAGAATAACCGATGCAAACGGGAATGCATTCGGCTGCCAGTACAGCTGTACACCGGGCAGTGTGGTCAACGCGTACCTGACCCTCGATATCGTCAACGGAGCCGCCGCCAACAGATATAACGTCTATCTATTTTACGATAAGTTCATTGGAGGGGTAAATCAAGGTGAGTTCAGCAGCTGTTTGATGCCGATACTGGACGGAAAGAGCCCTGTCCCGAAGGTGACAGTGCCGGTCACTTTTATCTGTGGAAAGAGCCTGGTTTTGAGCAACGTGATGGTCACCTGGTCGGTAAAGCAGACCGAGGCTGACTGCGTCAATCGAGGCTGTCCCGATGTCTCATCAAAGTGCTGGAGGCCGGGAACGGATCTGGCGGTTAAGACCCCGTTGGTGGTGGACTTCAACGCCTCTACCACCTGCTACTGTGGAGACACCCTATTCATCGACCTGACGACCGGAGGCGGTGGCGGGTACCGATACGACTGGGACTTCGGAGACGGCACGCCTCACAGCAAAGATAAAAACCCCGCCCACCACTACTCCAGCGCAGGCGACTATCAGGCGACTCTGAGCGTCACCGATTCCAGCGGATGCACAGCGGGAAGAACCAAGACGGTCAAGGTTCTCGAAAATCCGACCGCAAATTTCAGCGTGAACCAGGATACGCTATGCTACAGGCCCGGCGTCCCCACGGCCTTCGATGCATCGGCGACCCGTGGGGGAGCTCCTCCCTACAGCTTCAACTGGAACTTCGGCGACGGCAGCGCTGGGTCTGGTCAGATAACCAGCCACCAATATAAAGACCCTGGAACCTACAGTGTGGTGCTGGTGGCGACCGACGCTAAAGGCTGCCAGGGCACCGTCAGAAAAGATATCAAAATAAAAGACTGCGACCCTCCCGTAATAAGCGAAGTCACCACTTTTTCCGCTGATATATGCGGGGGCCTGGCGGCAACCGTCACCGCCAAAGTCGAAGATTACGTTGGCGCCTCCTCAGTCACCCTGAACTATCAGGTGGGCGGAGTTTTAAAGACCGTAACCATGGGCTTTGACACTGGGTCGGTCAAGGAGGGCTACTGGAGGGCCGAGATCCCGGGTCAGTTGGCGGGCACCACCGTCACCTACTGGATCAAAGTCAGCGATGGGACCTACGTCTCTGAGTCTGCCAAGTACACGGTGACCTGGCAGAGCTGCAATCCGCCTGAGATCCTGGAGGTCAACGCATCCACTCTCGCTCCATGTGAGGGCTCTGACGTGGCAATCAAGGCCGATATAAGAAGCTACGTCGGCGTTCATTCTGTGATATTGAACTACGGTGGTGTCAATATATCCATGTCCGGTCCGACCGGATCGACCTCTGGATGGTGGACGGCCAGCATCCCTGGTTCTGGAAAGATCCCTGGGGACACTTCGACCTTCAGGATAACGGCGACGGATGTCAGGGGAGGCGTCACTTCATCGCAGAGTTACACCATAACCTGGAGAGATTGTACCCCTCCGGTCATAGAGACGGCCTTTATCTCCTCTGCGAGACCCTGTGCCGGTGACGATGTGGTCATCACCGTCACCGTCACCGACAACGTGGCAGTGAACTCGGTCGTCGTAAGCTACGAGGGCTCCGACCATCTCATGACCGGTCCCTCCGGCTCCAACTCCGGCGACTGGACCATAACGGTGCCGGGGTCGGGTCGATCTCTCGGCGACGTTTTAGATTTCACAGTCAGAGCCAACGATTCTTCAGGTAACACCGCCGATTCGACCGGCCAGATCGTCTGGAGCGACTGCGACGCTCCGAACATCCTGAAGGTGACACCGTCA
>JBFESM010000169.1:0-4466 GCA_041548445.1 Methanothrix sp.
AAATTATAAGAACCATTGGCGTCAGTCTTCGTTGTTTTAGGTTTACCCTCATCTTCGTAGTAAAGAGTGAGAAGGGCTCCGAAAAAACCAGGTTCTTCCGGATCCTGAATGCCATCGAAGTTCAAATCATACCAGACGTAATCCCCGATCACGCCGTTGCAAGGCTGGACGGCTACATACCCGAAGAGCCGAGGCGGATCGGACGGCACCGACGTATCGAAGTACACCCTGTCCGAGGCGTCGTAGATGGGAAGGCTGAGCTGATCACCGAAGACGTTTCCGATGGCGTTGTAGAACCTGACCTGGCCCCGGGCGGCGGGCGACCAGAGGGAGAAGTCCGGGCCCGGATGAAGGAGCCTGACCGGCAGACCCGCGTCCGGATCGAAGCCTCGAACCATCGTTCCTGGGGGGAGATTGCCCGCCCAGGTGAGTCTCACGTCGCCGGCGGCCAGCTCCGATATCGGAGGGACTGCCTTGACGTAAACCGCGTCAATCGGGTCGTATTGGCCTATAACCCCCCCTAGATCTGCGTAGACCAGCCTCGGATAAGGCGGGTTGAAGGACGTAAGGTCCAGGCCGAGGTCTCCGTCGTCAGGACCCACCTTGGACCCCGCTGGACCAAAGGATGAGTGAGTGAGCCTAACGTCCGCGAGCTTGACGGGGCCAGGGCCGACGTGAAGGTAGAGAGGGTCGTTTTCGTCGTAAAATCCCGGCGCGATCCCCAAATCCAGGTACATTATCGTCACAGGCCACTGAACAAGCCCGGGAGCAGAGGTGAAGTCCTCGACGATCAGAACCTCGCCTGAAGTCGTCAGATTAAGCATAGACCCAAACTCAAACTGCCCTGAAGCCGGGGTCAGAAAGAGAAGAAAAACGAGCCGCGTCAACTTCCGTCCTCTTTCTTCCAAACCGACCAACGCTCCACCGTTAACCTGCTCATGGCAACCAACCGCAGACTTCCTGAGATCCTGGGGATCTGTCATCCTTTTCAAACTAGGCGATCAATCCGTTATTTCTTGGTGGGATCATTAAATATAACGTTATCTGTCAAAACCCCTCAGCCTGAAATCTTGCAGCGTACCGATGACGTTTCTTATGCAGTTCAGACAGAGTGGTGAAAGCTCTACAGCCCGAAATATGCAGAACGTGAAAAGCTAGCGCGCCAGCGCCCTAATTGCTCAGAATGTACGGCGTTGGTCGTCAAGCAGCCGAAGTTGAGTGGATACGCCGTGGGGCTCGATCCTCCGAAGCATAATCGGCAAGTTGGGCCAGGGGGTTGATCAGGGCGCCG
This sequence comes from Methanothrix sp., assembly GCA_041548445.1. GTDB lineage: Archaea > Halobacteriota > Methanosarcinia > Methanotrichales > Methanotrichaceae > Methanocrinis. The sequence continues at coordinate 1,292 of JBFESM010000169.1, forward strand.
GGTTCGGCCCGGAAGTCCCATGGCCGTTGATGACAATGGTCGCACCCCCCTCCTTCGGCAGCATCTTGTCGAAGCTGGAGCCGAGATGCCGGATGGAAGAGGTGGCATCTTATCCGAATCTACTTTCAAAATTTCGAAACTGTGGTGTCCGACGACAGCGCCTTCGATTAAACGAGATCTGCGGCCCGGATCTTGTCGAGAAAGGTTACGGTTTGTACATGCAAACAAGTTCGATCAGATATGACCCCGGCAATGCCTGCCGACTTCCCCTCGCCCTGAACTCCATTCGCGTTCAGGCCCAACCAGATAAAACCGCCGATCGTCGCCCGTCGCTCCAGTGCACAGCGGAACGGCTACATATCCGAAGAGGCATGGTGGATCGGCCTGGACAGACGTGTCGAAGTATACTCTGTCTGGAGCGTCGTAGATGGGGACGCGGAGCTGATTCCCAAAGACGTTCCCATTGACGTTGTCGAACCTGACCCGGCCGTGGGCCAGGGGCGACCAGAAGGCGAAGTCCGGGCCGGGATGGAGGAGCCGGACCATCAAACCGATATCCGAATCCGAGCTTCGAACCATCCTGCCAGGGGGAAGACTGCCCGCCCAGGTGAGCCTCACGTCGCCGACGGCCAGCTCCGATATCGGCGAAATCACCTTGACGTAAACCGAGTCGTTTGAGTCGTATTGGCCTATAACTCCCCCTCGATCTGCGTAGACCAGCCTCGGATAAGGCGGGCTGAAGGACGAAAGGTCCAAGCCTAGATCTCTGTCGCCCGGACCCACCCTGGATCCCACCTGGCCAAAGGAGGATTTTGTGAGCCTTATATCCGCGAGCCTGACGGGGCCCGGACCGACGTGAAGATACAGAGAATCATTTACATCGTAAAACCCGGGAGCTATTCCAGCATCAAGATACATTATGGTCACTGGAATCTGGGCGATCCCGGGGGCGGATGTAAAGTCCTCGAAGATCAGAACCTCGCCTGTGGTCGTCGGAGAAAACATAGACCCAAACTCAAACTGCGCCGAGGCCGAGGTCAGACAGAGAAGAAAAACGAGCTTCGTCAACTTCCATCTTCTTTCACTCAAACCGACCAACTCTCAACTGTTACCCTGCTCCCTGCTCATGGCAAACCAACCACAGACTTCCGAAGATCCCGGGTATATGTCATCCTTTTCAAACCGGGCGGTCTATCCGTTATTTCTTGATGTTTTCATAAAATATAACGTTGTCTGTCAAAACACCTCAGGCTGAAATCTTGTCGAGCCCAGATGAGATTTCATCTGCCGTCTAGATGGGGTGACGAAAGAATGTGCAGCCTGAAAACTGCAAAAAGAGAAAGAGCGCCCATCGGCGCTCTAATTGCTCATATGTATGGCGTTGGGCGTTAAGTAGCCGAAGTTCCGCGGATATGCCGAGGGGCTCGATACGTCGAAGTAGACCACATCGGGCTCGTCATAAATCGGCGGGCTGGGCCAAGTGCTGATCAACGCGCCTGGTTCAGTGTAGAAATTTCCGTTGGCGTTGATGAACCTGATCACCCCTCTCGCCCCCGGCAGCCACAGGTTGAAGCTGGGGCCCGGATGCAAGACGGAACAGGCAGCACCGTTATCCGAATCGAAGTCCAAGACCCTCGTGCCCGGAGAGCCTTCAGTTGAGTTCAACCTGACGTCACCCGTCCCGATCTTTCCAAGCGGAGTTACGGTTTTGATGTAAACCGGGTCGCTCAGATCGAACTGCCCGAAAATTGCGCCCTCGTCCACGAAGACTATTCGAGGCAGTCCTGGCGGAAAAGCCGTCAGCTTCTGTCCAAGGTCGATGTGTCCAAGAAGCGGAAGAACTTTAGATCCGGCATCAAAGGGTCCAAAGGCGGCAGGCGTGAGCCTGATGTCGTTGGTCTTGATGCTCGTGACCCCCGTCACCACAGCATCTCCGATGTGGAGATATATGGTGTCGTTCAGGTCAAACAAATTCACGTTCGGTCCCACGTCCCAGTACCCCATCTGCACCGGAGTTTGCATCATTGTTCCGGCAGAGGCGAAGTCCTCGACGATGTCATTGTTCTCCGGACTTGAGTTGGTTACCCTGTACCCGAACTGGCCACTTGCCCCTCCAAGACAGAGCATAAGGATCAGGGCCGCAAGAGCGCAAACCCTCATCGACTTCTTCATGTTATCCTCCAGATTTCCTAAGACCATTAAATGCTCATCACGCAGAAAGTCGGACATTGTTCGCAACTACAAACCCGAAGGGATAACCACCCATCGCAACGCTGGGCAGAGATACGTCTATGTAAACGTCGTCGTTGTAGTCGTAGATAGGATCGCCGTTTCCGTCAACGTTTCCGTTGGCGTTGTAGAATCTGATGGTGGCTACCGGCCCTCCAGCAGATAACGGCACGATCATGGGAATCGCTGGCCCATCGTTATCAGGATGGTAGTCGAGCACCTTCGTCCCTGGTGAGAGACCGCAGACCGGACCCAGCCTGACATCTCTGGTGGAGGTCCTGGCACCGAGGGCTGCTGGGGTCATCGCCAGGATGTAGACCGGGTCCCGGAAGTCGTACCCCTGGCTGTCGTAGAGGTCGACGTAGTAAATGCCAGCAGCTTGTCCCGGCAGAGCGCTCAGAGGCTTGTTTATGTCGTTGTCTGCGGATATCACCTTGGTGCCCGCAATATATCCATTATAATCGGTGAGCCTTATGTCATTGGCGTCGATGAGGCTGTTTCCCAAAACGTCGAGGTAAATGGTGTCACCGTCGTCGTAGATCCCGGGATTCGAACCTGTGTCCCAGTAACCGAGATTCGGATTCAGCGGCGACGGGAAATCTTCAAGAAAACGCCCCACGTCGGCGTCTCCCGTCATCACCTTTGACCCGAACTGTCCCAAAGCACCGTTTAAGCTCAGGGCTAAAACCAGTCCGGTCAGCATACAAACTTTCGTTAATCCCTTCAAATTAACCCCCCTTCATATTTCTAGGAACGAGTTACTGTCTACCGTAATCTTATAAGTACTTTTTTGGGATTTAGGGTGATTGTATAGTCCCGAAACCTTTGACTTTATATACTCAACTTTCCCGCATGGGAAAGCGAAATAAGGTTGTAAAGCTAACTGATAAGAAGATCAAATATATCATCCGAGCTAAAACCAACAACATCAGCACCAAACGCATCG
>JBFESM010000170.1:0-4464 GCA_041548445.1 Methanothrix sp.
TGAGTTTCAACTCAGGGATTAGCAGGTGGACAGTTTTATTCCGCCATGATTGGACAGATTTAGACCGCCGTTGACACTTATTGACCTCTGGGGTTCTACAAGTGGGTTATACAAGTATCAGATTTTCACCCGCATCAAAGAAAACGGCGGATACTTCGTTTCAAGGCTGAAAAGCAACGCTAATCCTCTAATCATTGAGACCCATCGCACCTGTCGAGGCAGAAGCATCGACGTTCGGGGAAAGCACCTTCAGGAGGTCTTGAAGGACTTGGAACGACAGGTGCTGGACGTCGAAGTAGAGGTTACCTTCAATCGCCGAGCTTACCGGGGTAAGGGGAAAAAGGACGCTGAGCGGTTCAGGTTGGTCGCAGTATGCAATGAGGATGAAGATATGAGTCGTGAAATTTATACAGTTGTGCTTAGGCTTAATCCTGAGGCGAAGATGGTACGATTCACCCAGCTTAGAAGGAGTAACATATTCTCTGAGAATGCCTGCCTCATACTAACCGGCGTGCTCCGTTATCTGGGATTAGACACTTCCTTAAGAACTTCTTTCGAAATTGGTTTTAGTGAGGCAATCGATCCTCACGTGAACAGAAGACGCCTTACGGAGGAGTGGTGGGCTTAACCGATGACCAATGAAACCCGCTTCAATGAGCGGATCTATCCAATACAGCACCGATTTGGTCCCATGGAGCAATTGGAAACCAGATCGGCGCCGAGAGGGAATCATCCCCCTGCCTTTGAGCCACCTTGAGCTTTTCACTCCAACATCTTGGCGATCCTCTCCAGGGCCTGGTTGAGCCTCTTTTGGGAGGCGGCGTAGGAGATCCGAACGCAGTCGGCGCCACCGGGGCCGAAGGCGGACCCGGGCGTTGCGGCCACCATCACCTCGGAGAGCATCCTGTCGGCGAACTTGTCTCCGCCCCCAAACTCCGAGACGTCGGGGAAGACGTAGAAGGCGCCGCCGGGAAGGGAGCACTTGATCCCGATCTCCCTCAGCCCCGAGACGAGAAGGTCTCTACGCTCCTGAAACTCCGCCACCATGGCCTTGATGTTGTCCTGGGGGCCCTTGAGGGCCTCGATCCCGGCCCACTGGACGAAGGTGGTGGCGTGGGAGACGGAATGAGAGAGAATCCTGTTCACCCACTTCATGATCTCCCGGGGTCCGGCGAGGTAGCCGAGCCGCCAGCCGGTCATGGCGTAGCACTTGGAAAAGCCGTTGACGGTCACGGTCCTTTGCCCCATCCCCGAAAGTGAGCCTATGCTGATGTGCTCCTGGCCATAGATGATCTTCTCATAGATCTCGTCGGAGAGGACCCGAAGGTCGTTGTCGATGGCGAGATCCCTGATCTCCTCCAAGATCTCCATTCCAAAGACGGCGCCCGTGGGGTTTGAAGGCGAGTTCACCAGGATCATCTTCGTCTTCGGGGTGATCGACTCCGCGAGGTCGACCGGCTTGAACTCCTCGTCGACCTCGGCCCACCTGACTCTACCGCCTGCGAAGTTGACGCAGGGCTCGTAGCTGACCCAGGAGGGGCCGATAAGAACGCACTCGTCGCCCTCGTCCAGGAGGGCCTGCATCGCCGCGAAGATCGCCATCTTCGCCCCCGGAACGACCGAGACGAATTCGGGGGAGATCTCGAGGTGGTTGTCGTTGTAGAGCTTCTCTGCGATAGCTGCGCGAAGCTCCGGAATCCCGCTGGTGGGAAGGTAATGGGTATCTCCCCTCCTGATCGAGTCTACGGCGGCGTCGCAGATGTTCTTCGGAGTATCGAAATCTGGCTCACCCACGCCCATATCGATCACGTCCAGCCCGGCGCCGTTGAGCTTTTTGGCCATCGCCGAGATCTTCATGGTGGTGGATTCGGGGATAGATGCGAGTCTCTTTGAGACCAAATCTAATCACCCTTAAGCCGTCTGACCATCTTGACCGCGGCCTCCACGGCGCGTTTGGAATAGTCTATGCGACGATGCGCGTCCATCCTGGACATCTTGGGGCCGGATATGCCCAAAGTGACGGGCTTGTCGAACTCCAGGGCCAGGTCCATTATCTTCCTTGAGGCCTGCTGGGCCACAATATCGTCATGGCCGGTCTCGCCCTGGATGACGCAGCCGATAGTCACAACGGCGTCGACATCATCGCGCCCGATAAGCTTTTTTACGGCGAGAGGCATGTCGTACACGCCGGGAACCATCAGCGTGCGGACGACCTGTGCGCCCAGAAATTCCGCATGTTCTCGTCCCAGGATCTCCATCTGGTAGGTTATATCCCGGTTGAACTCAGCGACCACAAAACCAAGTTTTATCATAGATCCAACACCGCCAAAGGAGGTAGCTTCTTTAGCCCGGCGCATTTTGCGCTAATAAACCCATCGATCGATTCTGGGAAGGTAGCAAAGATAGACGGTCAAAACCCATTTATCCCTTGCCATTTATGCGAGAATGGTGGATGCCTTATGATTTGGGTCTATTTAGATGGGAAGTTCGTTCCCGCTGAAGAGGCGGCGGTTTCGGTTTACGATCACGGACTGTTGTACGGCGATGGGGTCTTCGAGGGGATCAGGGCTTACAACGGAAGGGTCTTCAGGCTCGAAGAGCATGTCAAGAGGCTCTACGACTCTGCCAAGGCGATCATGCTCGATATACCCATGACCCAGGAGGAGATGTGCGATGCGATCCTTGCGACCCTCCGGAAAAACGGTCTGTCCGACGCCTACATCCGCCCCCTAGTCACGAGGGGCGTCGGCGACCTGGGCCTCGACCCCAGAAAGTGTGCCAAGCCCACAGTGATGATAATCTCCCAGGAGTGGGAGGCCATGTACGGCGACCTCTACGAGGTGGGCCTTACCGCCGTTACCGTCACGGTCCGGAGGAACTCGTCGGCGGCGCTTCCCCCCAACATCAAGTCCCTCAACTACCTGAACAACATCCTCGCCAAGATCGAGGCGAACGTCAAGGGCGGAAACGAGGCGATCTTCCTGGACGATGCAGGAAACGTCTCCGAGGGAAGCGGCGACAACATCTTCGTCGTAAAGGACGGGAAGATATCCACTCCCCACACATTAAACAACCTTAAGGGGATAACCAGGATCGCCGTCATCGAGGCCGCCTTGGCCCGGGGATACTCTGTGGAGGGCGTCCATCTCGGGATCTTCGATCTCTACACCGCCGACGAGATCTTCGTTACGGGAACCGCGGCGGAGGTCGCTCCCGTCACCAAGATCGACGGCAGGGTCATAAGCGGCGGAAAGCCAGGCCCCGTCACGAGAGATCTGATCGAGGGCTTCAAAGAGATGACCCTTAATACGGGAACGCCCATCTGAGGGCGATCTTTCAAACTTCCAAAAAATGAGAAGGTCCGCCTACGCGGGGACGATCTTCAGGCGGACGTTCCTCCTTCTGGGGCCGTCCAGCTCCAGAAAGAGTATTCTCTGCCACGTTCCCATGACCAGGCACCCCTCCTCGATCGGTATCGTCTGGCTGTTTCCGAGAAGGGCGGCCTGGAGATGGGCGTGGGCGTTGTCGTCGATCTTGTCGTGAAGGTAGCCGTCACCCGGCGGCGCAAGGGAGGCCATCCTCCGGAGAAGGTCCTGAACGAGACCGCTCTCGGCCTCGTTGATTACGATACCGGTGGTGGTGTGGAGGGTGTAGACGAGGCACAAGCCCTCCTCGACACCGCTCTCCTTTACGGCGTCGTTCACCTGACGAGTTATGTCTATTACCTGAACGGGCTTTTCTGTCTTTATCTCCAGCAACGAGATCACCATAATTTCTGTTGGATGAAGTCTATGGGATGAAGTGGATTTAAGCCGAACGGGCCGGGAGGAGGACGTCTCCCCATTTAATCCAGATATTCCGCTTAAGCCCTCCTTAGACACAGTATTTTGCATTCTACTCCAAGTCAAATCGCTTTGCTGCACCTTTGGATCCTAGAAAAATCAAGTTGAGGGGGCACTAGGATCATGAGGAGAGATCATTTCAGGGCGGAGTTCATTAAGGTCGAAAGTTAAAGGAGGCATCATGGCGCGTTCGTTCTCCGAGATAAGGGCAAAGGTGGACCGGGGCGAGGCGATCGTTCTTTCGGCCCAGGAGGTGCGGGATATCCTGGACGAAGGCGAGACCCTGACCCTGGAAGATGTGGACGTGGTGACATCTGCCACGAGGGCGGTGATGAGCGGGACCTACGCCGTCCTCTCCTTCCCGGTGGCGAAGGCAGGCTCCTTCCTCCGGGCGAAGAGGGCATGGCTGAACGGCGTTCCCGCCGAGGTCGGACCCTGCCCCAACGAACGTCTTGGCATCCTGGACCTGATGGTCTTTGGGACGGCTCACAGCAGGGACGATCCCAAATACGGTGGAGGCCACCTATTCCGGGACCTCGTCGAGGGAAAGGATGTCCGGGTCGATGTTGAGACCGACTCTGGAAACGCTTTCGAAGTCGACGTTTGCCTTTCGGATATGCAA
>JBFESM010000171.1:0-4408 GCA_041548445.1 Methanothrix sp.
AGTAGTCGTGGGGCGTCTTCAGCCTCAGCAATAGGCCGAGCTTTCTTTTGGCGTAGAAGGGAGCAAGCCTCAAGGTCTCCCTTAGGAACCACTTCGGGTAGAGCCTCTTGATCTTGGTGTAGCGGAACCATTCGAGGTCGTAGTACCGGGCGTTCATCTCCCAGGTGATGTACTGGACCATCTCGGCTGTGAGGTATTTTGTGTTGAGGTTCGCGTGGAGGCCGTCGTAGAACCGGTAGTCGTCGCAGGCGATCAGGCCCATCTCTTTCAGTTCCTCTCGCATCTCGGTCTTTGGGTAAGGGGTGTTGATGTAGAATATCGGTATGTCGACTTTGAGCTTTCTAGCAAGCTCATAGTTCGACCACAGGTCGCTTTCGTCGTCCTCGGGGTTTCCGCCGATGAGCCCTGCAGAGACGATGATGTCGTTGTCGTGCATGTATTGAATCGCCTTGTCGGCGTTGTCCGACATCTTGCCCTTGCCGAGGAACTTCAGGTTCTCCTTGCTGGTGCTCTCGATCCCCAGGAAGACGCCGTCAAAGCCGGCTTTTGCCATCTTCTCGACGAGCCTTCGGCTCGACCCGATCCCTCGGGCCGAGGCCTGTACCTTGTACTTGAGGTGGTTGAGGCCCGCCTCGATGATGGCGTCGCAGAGCCTCTCTATCCTCTTTACGTCCAGGGTCATGTTGTCGTCGGGAAAGAAGATCGATCTCGCGCCGTGAGCCTCAGCGTCCCTGATGTCCTCCAGGATCCGGTCGAACGGATATTTTCGAAAGGACCTCCCGTACATGTGCTGGATGGAGCAGAACTTGCAGCCGTTGGTGCAGCCCCGGCTCGTCTCGACGGAGTCGATCGGAATTCCGAAGCTCTGAAAGCCTGTGGTTATGAGGCGGGAGTCTCGGTTCGGCATTCTGATCTCAGAGACGTCGAGGACGGGCCTTGGCGGGTTGTGGACCATCTTCTCCCCTTTCCAGTAAGATAGGCCCTTCACATCGCCGAGGTCGCTTCCTTTCTCGATCGCCTCGACGAGCTCTCTGAAGGTCGCCTCGCCCTCGCCCCGGACGATGTAGTCGGCAAGCCTAGCCTCGGGGCTTTCGGCGATCTCGTCGTAGTTCAGGGTCGGGTGGTAGCCGCCAAAGACCGTCTCAGCATCGCTCTCCTTCGCCATCTTGGCGAGGGGGATCATGGCGTGGTACTGAAAGCTCATGCAGCTGAGGCCGACGAGGTCGTAGCCCCTTTTCAGCACCCCTTCGAGATACTCTTTTGGCCTTTTTAAGGCGTGGAGGTCTGCGACGTCCACGTCGCAGATGTCGTCGATGTTTCCCGCGATCGAGACGAGGCCGTAGTTTGGAATCCTCGCGATCCGATCGAAGTCGGGCTGGACGACCGGCGAGGAGAGGAGGAGGACCTTCATGATATCATCTCACCCCCGCCTCCAAAAACCAGGGCTTCTCGGGGTTGAAGTCGAACCGATTCGCCCGCGAGATGTAGGATGCGACCTCCTTCATCCCCGAGACCCCAGCGTACCGGTAGGCGTTCGCCCAGACCCTGAAAGATGTACGCAGGGGCGTCGTCCGGTTGTAGACCTGTTTTAGAGACCTGCTCAAGACTTCCTCCATCTCCGCTGGCGGGATGTTGGGGTGGTTCCAGACGAGGTGTTTCATGTCAAACCGATGCCAGTCCCGCTCGAAGATCCCGTACTTCTCGTCGAGCTCGTCCCAGAGCTTCGTCTGGGGCAGAGGCGTCATGATGCAGATCTGGGTTATGTCAAGCTTGAGGTTTGCGAGGTCCTTGATGTCGGTTTTGAGGGACTCTTTCGTGTCATCGGGAAATCCGATCATGTAGTAGCCGACGGTTCCAAACCCGTACTTCTGGAGGAGCCTGACCGTCTCCAGGACGTCTTCGGTCCCCTCCTTCTTGTTGACGTCGTCGAGCTTCTCCTGGTGGAGGTTCTCGATCCCGATGGCGGCCCCTGCAAACCCTTTGACGGTACTGGCCTTCTTGCCGGTGACCGGATCGGGCCTGGACCTCATCTCGGCCCATTCCGGGATCTTCTTTCGCAGGTAGTCGGCTCTCGCCATGCAGCCCCAGACCATCCCGTACTCGTCCAGGAGGTCGACGACCTTGTCGGCGTGTCGGCGGTTCGCGCCGAAGTTCTCGTCCTCGATCAGGACGACGTTGATCTCGTGATCCTTGTAGTAGGAGATCACCCGCTCCAGGCTATCGAGGGGGACGGGGTGGGGGCGATTGCAGAACTTCGGCGTCTGGCAGAACTTGCAGCCTACGCCGCAGCCCCGGGTGGTGAACATGATACCGTAGATGTTCAGCTTCTTGTTGAAAGGAGTTCCCAGGTACTCGATGAGGGGCGGGTGTAGGACGTCCTTTTGCTCGATCTTCCGGTCGAAGTATGGAGCGACCGCCCCCTCAGCGTACCCCTCGAATATCCTGTCGAATCTGTCCTGGATCGAGGGGGTCAAAGCCCCGTAGTTTCCGGCCCATAGCTCCCCAACCTTCCCAGAAGCCCGGGCAGCTTCGACCATCTCCAGGATCTCGCAGGTCTCGTTCAGGTAGAAGGAGTAGCCTACGACGTCCCAGCCCTCTTCGAGCTTCTTTTTGTACTCCTCGAAGGTCGGGTACTCCAGAATCTCGATCTCGGGGATGTTCTGCTTGAGGAAACGAAGGCCGAAGGACTGGAGCCGGGGCCAGTAGAACCGAAACCACTTGGAGCGCGCGTTTGAGCCTATGTAATCGTAAGGCTCTGGATCGTTTTTGTAAACCGTGGTGAAGAGGACTTTGGGGGCCATAATCGCCATTTGCCCGCCGATCGAAGATTAAGGTTACGATTCCCTCGGCCTTGGCGCCCGGTTGACTTTCAGAGGGCGTACCATCTAGCTAATCGGAGCCATTACGGTTCGCATTTCTAAACGATAGATCAGCCGAATCAAAGAGCACCACCTTCGAATCCAAAATCTCAAAATACCTCAAAGACCGACGACAAGACAGAAAATGGGGGATAGATTCACTTGAGAAAATTCGAAGATTCCGGAGAGGCTGAAAGGCAAAACGGCTCCGATCTGTCCTTTCTCGACCGCCCCGAGATTACGGCTATCGTATTTTATCCCAGGAGGACCGGACCGACGCCAAAGGTCCCAGGACGGCTGCATCCCCTCTCCTTTCCGGTGGATGACGGCGTCAATATCGACGGCGCGATCCACCTCGCCGAGAATGCCTCGGACGCCCCGAACGTCCTCTTCTTCCACGGCAACGGCGAGACGGTCGCCGACTACGACGAGATCGGACAGCTTTACAGCGAGCGAGGAATCAACTTCGCCGTCGTCGATTACCGCGGATACGGCACCAGCGGCGGAAGTCCGACATACTCGGCCATGACGACGGACGCGGTTCGCATCTTCCCTTTGTACCTGGACTGCCTTGCGGAATTCGGCCTCTCTGGCCCCGTCTTCGTCATGGGCCGAAGCCTTGGATCGTCTCCGGCCCTGGATCTTGCGGTCCAGTTCGGTGATCGAATCAGAGGCCTGATCCTGGAGAGCGGCTTTGCCCATGCCTATCGGCTCCTCGAAAGATTGGGGGTCGATCCCCGATATCTGGACGGATCGAGGGAAAAAGAGAGGCTCGCGTCAAACCTTGAAAAGATGAAAAAAGTGAAGCTGCCGGTTCTCATAATTCACGGGGAGAATGACGAGATAATCCCCCTCTCGGACGGCGAGGAGCTCTTCAAAGCCGCAGGCCACCGGGTCAGGGAGATTCTCGTCATACCCCGGGCGGGTCACAACACCCTTCTGGTCCTCGGATTCCGGGAATACATGGAGGCCGTAACTCGTTTCATCGAGAGGGAGACATCAAAAAGGTGAGGACGCTCTAGGTCACCTCCCCCTCGATCTTGAAGGACACTCTCACCTTGGCCCTGTAGGCGACGATCTTTCCGCCCTCGAGCTTCACGTCCAGCTCCTTCACCTCGGCCACCCTCAGGTCTCTCAGGCTCTCTGCCGCCTTCTCGACGGCTGCCTTCGTCGCCTCCTCCCAGCTGCTGGGAGAGGACCCAACCAGTTCCACTATTTTATAGACGGTCTCCGGCATAGGTTATTCCTCCAAAGAAATACGATCTCTTAATATCGAAGTTAAAGTTTATATAATTTATTGATGTTAGGTCCGTTGAGAAAAAAATTAAGCCTAAAAATATATGATTTAAACTCGGTTTCGACTAAATATCATTGATTACAGCTTAATAGATACTAATTCGATAATATCCGATATCAATGATGATTATAACGTCTAAGGTTTCAAATCTATGCTACAATGACCGATGGGATTAAGTATTTATAGATAAACTATGTTGTAGTAAAATGGAATAAATTACAATAGGTGGTAAAGATATTGAAAAATGCAGTAT
>JBFESM010000172.1:0-4384 GCA_041548445.1 Methanothrix sp.
ATGTCGAGGTCGTCGGCAAGGCCGAAGGGCCTGCCTTCGGCCTCGGTGGCCAGAACCGTGATCTTGCCCTCGGGGGAGATCGAAAGAAGGCCCTTTAGGGCGTCGGCCACCACCAAATTTCCTTCGGCGTCGAAGTGGTGGCCCAGGGGCCTTCCACCGGTTTTCGAAAAGACCTCTGCTCCTGAGCCGTCGGGCTGGAACCTTGCGATCCTCCCGTCCTCAAACCCGGCGTAGATCCTGCCCTCTTCGTCGACAGAGACGTCCTCGGGGCCGATGCCCACGCCCCCGCCGAGATGCTCAGCAGATGCCAAAAGTTCGTTTGGCTCGTAGATCCCCTCCAGGGCGGGTGCCTTTGGAGGATTCCAGGGAACGGGGTCGATCGGGACCGGCCAGAAGAGAAGATATGTCACGATCAGAACCGCTGCCGCCAAAACCCCGATCAGAACGCTCTTTTGCCTCATGGTCTGCACCCGCCAAAAACTGCAAAGACAAAGATGGTCGGCTATTTGGCCCGAATCTCTTATAAATTTTTGCGCAAATATTATCGGGTTTTGAAAACGCTGCGGTGATGGAGACGACCGAAGGTGGCCGAGCGGCTCGATTGGCCGAAGAATTTTAAAGTCGGATCGGCCTTAAGGTCTGCATGAAGGTATCTAGGAGATCGGGGCAGGGATCTCAGAGACTCACCATCTTCACCATAGCTCTGGCGGCCTTCATGGGTTCCCTGGACGTCACCATCGTGAACATCTCCCTGCCCACCATCTCCATGTACTTCGACGTGGGCACCGGGATGGTCTCCTGGATAGTTTTGGCCTACCTTCTGGTTATGAGCAGCTTTCTCTTGGCCTTCGGGAAGATCGGGGACCTGAAGGGTTTCAAGAGGGTGTTTCTGGCGGGGTTCGCCGTCTTCGTCGCCGGGTCCTTTCTCTGCGCCATCGCCCCTTCCATAAAGCTTCTCATAGCCTTCAGAATGCTCCAGGCCCTCGGAGCTGCGATGCTGACGGCCATCGGACCAGCCATGGTGACGGTATTCCTGCCCCCGGAGATCAGGGGGAAGGCCCTGGGGATCGTGGCCACCTTCGCATCTCTGGGTATCGCCATGGGCCCGCCGATCGGCGGCCTTCTGACTTCCTTTCTCAGCTGGAGGTGGATATTCTTCATCAACATCCCCGTCGGGATCGTCGCCATCCTGATCGGAAAGGCGGTCCTTCCCGAGTCTGAGCCGAGGCTCGCGGGCCAAAAGGCGAGGTTCGACCTTTTGGGAGCCGCCCTCGTCTTCCTAGCCCTCTTCGGCCTGGTCTTCGGGATGAACATGGGCCAAGAATTGGGGTGGACTTCTCCCGCCATCGCAGGATGCCTCATCGGGTCCCTGGTCCTGGCTGCGGTCTTCGTCTTGAGGGAGTCGAGGTTCTCCGAGCCCCTGGTGGACCTGAAGCTCTTCAGGAACATGAGCTTCACCTCCGCCAACGGCGCCGTCCTTCTGGTGATGCTCGTCTACGGCGGGGCGGTCTTCCTCTTCCCCTTCTACCTGGAGTACGTCAAGGGCCTGGGAACGGACGTCGCCGGCCTGATCCTGATGGTCCCCTCCATCGCCACCATAATCGTCGCCCCCCGGGCGGGCGCCCTCTCAGACCGGATAGGCTCCCGGAAGATCTGCGTTGCGGCCGCCGTCATGTGCGTCGTCGGGTTCTACCTCCTCAGCTTCCTCGATGCGGAAAGCTCCAGGACCTTCATCTTCGTCGCCCTGGTAATCCTGGGGCTGAGCCTGGGGATGTTCCTCCCGCCCAACAGCAACCTGGTGATGGCCCAGAGCCCCGCCGAGAAGTGCGGCATCGCCTCCTCCCTGATGATGACCGCGCGGAACGTGGGGACGGTGATAGGGATCGCCGTCTTCGAGACGGTCTTCTCGGCGAGGGTCCAGATGGCGGGTCTCTCCGACGGCGCGGTTCAGGGCGGAGCTTCGCTCATTCCGCTCACCCTCGGGTTTCACGACGCCTTCCTGGTGGGGGCTGGGTTCTCCCTTCTGGCGGTGATCTTATCGGCGGCGGCGAGGGATGTGGGGTGAGGGATAGAGGCTTCGAGCGGCGAGTTATCGGGCGACTTTCGCGCCGTATCTACAGCCTTCTAGAAAGAGGCCGAGGATAACGAAGATCAGAAATCACCGGGCGGCGCGGGAACGTTTTCAACGGTTCACGCCGCCACAAATGAGATTGAAAATCGAAAACTTTCTCCGAGATGGGCCAGATCACTTCTCCAAAGCTTCCAAGCATTCCTGGAAATAGGCGTTGGCCATCTGAAAGTAAGCCTCTTTTGGCATAAGCTCCTGGCCCACGGTCTGAAGCGTCTCCTCTCCGATCAAGCCCTGCTCGACGATCTCGCGGCCCGCCTTTCGGGCGGCCTGGAAGACCTCACCGACGGCGGGCGCGCCCTGCTCCGCCATCTCCTGAAGTGCCTCTCCATGGGGCCGGAGGAGAGCTCCTGCAAAATCCCGCGAAGCGTTCTCACAGAGGGCCCTCATGTGACCGAGGAGGGGATCGAAGTTCTCCATCTCCCAGAAGCCGCAGTTTGAGACGAGAACGAGCTTTCCGGCCTTCGCCCCCTCCCTGAGCGGATGTCGGCACCGATCTTTTCTGATCTCGAAGAAGGGCTGGACCCTCGGAAGAATCCTGTCCATCAGGCCCTGCATCGGGCCCGTCACGCCGTCGACGTAGAGGGGCGTTGCAAATACCCAGAGGTCGGCCTCGTTCATCTTCGGAAGAAGCCAGTCCATATCGTCTCTTTGGATGCACCTTCCTGGGGTCTTCACCCAGCAGCCGAAGCATCCGAGGCAGGGCTTCACCTCCAGCTTGCTCGTGTAGAAGAGCTCGACTTCTGCGCCCGCCTCCTTCATCCCCTCAAGGAAGGGGTCGAGGATGAGTGCAGTGTTTCCCTTCTCCATCCGGGGGCTTGAGTTTATGGCGACGACCTTCATCACAAATTCCTCCTGCTGTAACCGCTCGACAAAAACGGGAATAGTGTTCGGCCCGGATTTATTATAAACTTTTGGATAAAGATTTTCTGAGGTGGCTTCTCCCTCCTGATGGTGATACTTCCGTCGACGTCAAAAGATGTAGAAAAAAGGATTCCAGCATCAGTGATTCCGCTATCGTGCGACTAGAATATTTTGAGAATGGGTGCCTATCGATTATTCGTCACTGATCAAAAGCTTTGTCTTTGCCGCATCTAGAAACTCCGCTGCAAACTGTATAACGAATTCGGCTTCATTTCTATCAACAAGAGATCCACCATATTGGACTTTGTGTCTCGAGAGCCTGATTTTGTCGAAGGTCTTGAGGAGATCAACGATTCTTCCTCTGTAGAGGTCTCTGAGGGCAGCCCCAAGACAGTAATGGCTACGTTCCACGTATCCCTTCGCAAATAGGAGGGCTCTTGCAGAATGGAAGGCGCTGTTGTAGGCGGCGATCTCGGCCATCTCATGTTCTTCGATCTCAAGGTTGCGCTCTGCTGAGTGGAGAAACCTCTGAGCAGCCTCCAAAGAGCTGTCCACCCGCTCAGAAGCTCTCGGGTCCCTTTTGATCAGGCCTTTTTCGAGACATTCATCTATCCTCAAAGCTCAACCCCCTTTATCAGGATGTGATTTCTCAAAACGCTCTCGGCGAACCTGTCGCCCTCGTTTTTCATAGCCTCCCATCTGTAGTAAGGGATCACCGTTAGCTGGACCTCGCGCCCCAGCGCCGACTCCAGCTCCAGGACGCGATCCCGGTCGACGTCAGACTCCTCGCCGATCACCAGGAGGTCGAGGTCGCTTCGCTCGTCGAGGTTCCCGGAGGCGATGCTCCCGTAGACCGCAAGGGAGGTGCAACCCTCGGCGATCTCCTCCGCGCCGAGGTCTTTGAGCCTGAGGATGTGGTAGGCCCTCAAGATCTCCCTTGCGGCAAAGTCCTCCCGATTCAGCCGAAAGAGCCTGAGGTTTCCCATCGCCCTCTCCGAGATCAGGCCGTCTTCTGCCAGGCGGTCGCAGTACTCCTTGGCGCTTCCTGGGCTTATCTCCAGCTCTCGCGCGAGCTCGTTCAGGTGGACCTCTCCAGAGGGATGGACCAGAAACCACTCCAGCACCCTGAAGCCCACGAACTTTCTCATCCATTCCATTCAATAAGATAAACGATCGTTCAGTACATAAAATTATCGTTCAATTCGATTTGGTGATGGCTGAAACGCCACCGGTAAGCCGATGGTCCCGATGGCGGGGCTCTCCGACGGCGCTGTCCAGGGCGGCGGCGCCCTCGCCACCTTCATCCGCGGAATTCACGACGCCTTTCTGGTGGGGGCAGGGTTCTCCGTTCTGCCGGAGATCCTCTCGGCGGTGGCGAGGGACGCGGGGTGA
>JBFESM010000173.1:0-4374 GCA_041548445.1 Methanothrix sp.
CCTTGGCGCAGGCTCCATCGAGACCGCCAGCGCCATCGTCAGCGACGTCGTCAGCATCTACACCTCAAGGCAGATAGACTCCTGAAGTCCAGATCATGACCAGCTTTCTCAGCTTCGCAGAGCTCTGTATGAAAATCGAGGGGATCGGCGGCTCCATCGAGAAGACCGCCCTTCTCGCCTCTTTTCTCTTTGAGCTCGACGAGGCAGAGCTATTGGTGATCCCCTCTTTTGTTATGGGCTCGGCCTTTCCCGCCAGCTTTGAGCAGCTTTTGGGCGTGGGGCCCAGCACCCTTTACGAGGCTCTCTCCAAGGCGTCGGGAGCCCCTCCCTCGGAGATCAAGGATATCCTCCGTAGGACCGGAGACGTTGGAGCCGTCGCCTCCGAAGTGGTGGAAAAGAGAAAACCCTCCACCCTTTCTAGCTTCATCGAGGCGGAAACTCTCTCGATCCTCGACGTTTATTCTCGGTTTCTGGAGCTCGCCCGGGCCTCGGGAAAGAGGAGCCAGTCCGTCAAGATGAAGCATCTACGATATTTATTCGGCGAGGCGGGACCCCTGGAGGCGAGGTACATCGCAAGGCTCGCCCTCGAGGACATGAGGATCGGGGTCGGCGAGGGGATCGTCCGGGACGCCATCGCAAAGGCCTTCGACCGATCTTCCGAGGAGGTCGAGCGAGGCTACAACTTCACAAACGACCTGGGCCTTGTTGCCCAGAAGGCGAAGGCGGGCCAGCTCTCTGACCTGACGATAGAGATCGGACGGCCGATCAAGGTGATGCTCGCCCAGCTGGGCTCCGGGATACCCGGATCCGTAGCGGAGATGGGGACGGCCGCCGTCGAGTGGAAGTTCGACGGGTCCAGGGTCCAGATCCACAAAAAGGGGGACGAGATCGAGATATTCTCCCGCCGCCTGGAGAGGGTGACCCGGTCTCTTCCCGAGATCATGGAGGCCGTGAAAGAGCACGTCAGAGCCGAGTCCGCCATTCTGGACGGGGAGGCGGTGGCAAGAGGCGAGGACGGCCGACCCCTTCCCTTCCAGGAGATTCTGAAGCGGTTTCGTAGGAAGTACAAGGTCGAGAGGACTGCAAAGAAGATCCCTCTGGAGCTGTGGCTCTTCGACCTCGTCTACCTGGACGGTGAGATCCTCATCGATGAGCCCCTTTGCGAGAGGAGGAGGCGTCTTGAGGAGATCGGAAACTCGAAGATCCTGGCAGCGCAGACCGTAACTTCGGATCCCGAAAAGGTGGCCGAGATCTACGAAGAGGCGATTGCGGCAGGCCACGAAGGCGTGATGCTCAAAAGCCCTGAGTCTCCTTACGCTCCGGGAAAGAGGGGCAAGAACTGGCTGAAGATAAAGCCGGTGATGGAGACTCTCGACCTGGTCGTCATCGGAGCGCGGTGGGGCGAGGGGAGGAGGGCGACCTTCCTTGGCTCTTATCGGCTGGCGTCTCCGGATCCGGATACAGGAAAGCTCGAGGACGTGGGGTGGGTTGCAACCGGCATCACCGACGAGATGCTCATCGAGCTGACTGACCTTTTCAAAGACCTAGTCCTGGTATCCGGGGAGGGGATGGAGTTGGAGGTGAAGCCCGAGGTGATCTTCGAGGTGGCCTTCGAGGAGATCCAGAAGAGCACCAACTACTCCTCGGGCTACGCCCTCAGGTTCCCAAGGCTAGTCCGGGTGAGGGACGACAAGGCCCTCGAAGAGGCGGACACCCTCGAAAGGGTGGCATCCCTTTACGTCACCCAGAGGGGGAGGAACGGGCCCTCTTCGGGTTAGATGCGAAATAAAGTTGTGGGAGTTGTTCAGGTTGATATTCAAGAAGCTGAGCGAGCTGGAAGATGTGGAGGTCTCGGGCCTCTTATCGCGAGGGCTGGACGTCCAGAGCGTGATGTCCACAGTGGTGGAGATCGTGAACGAGGTCCAGTCGAAGGGCGACAAAGCCCTCACCGAGCAGACCGAGAGGTTCGACGAGATCAGGATCGGAAAGTTCAGAGTCGGCGATGACGAGATCGAAAAAGCTCACGACCAGGTCCCCGAGAAGTTCAAGAAGGCTCTCGAGATCGCCGTAGAGAACATAGTCGCCTTCCACCATCAAGAGCTCGATCGTGACCTGTGGATGACCGAGACCTCGCCGGGGGTCATGGCGGGCCAGAAGATCGTGCCCCTCGACTCGGTCGGAGCCTACGTTCCCGGCGGCCGCGCCGCCTACCCCAGCTCCGCCCTGATGACCGTCATACCTGCAAAGGTTGCGGGCGTCGATAGGGTCGTCGTCTGCACGCCGCCGGGAAAGGACGGGAAGGTGAACCCCCTGACCCTGGTGGCGGCCGACATGTCTGGGGCCGACGAGATCTATCGGGTCGGAGGCGTCCAGGCGGTGGCGGCGATGGCCTTCGGGACAGAGACGATTCTCCCCGTCCAGAAGATCGTGGGGCCTGGAAACATCTACGTCACGGCCGCAAAGCTACTCCTCCGGAGCACCGTCGAGATCGACATGCCGGCGGGCCCAAGTGAGGTATTGATAATCGCCGACTATACTGCAGAGCCCGAGGTCCTGGCATCGGACATGATCGCCCAGGCGGAGCACGACCCCCAGTCGATATCGGTCCTGGTGACCGACGATGAGGATCTCGCCATCGCCACAAAGGTCGAGGTGGAGAAGCAGGCTAAAGAGGCGGCCCGGCGTGAGATCGTAAAGAAGAGCCTGAACAGGTCCGCGATCCTGACGGCGGCTTCGATGGAGGAGTCGATCGGCTTCTCGAACAGTTTCGCCCCCGAGCACCTGGAGATCATCGTTCGGGATCCGATGACCGTCCTCGGCGAGATCAAGAACGCCGGAAGCGTCTTCCTCGGACCCTACACCCCCGTCGCCGCCGGAGACTACGCCAGCGGCACCAATCACGTCCTTCCGACATCGGGGTACGCGAGGCTCTTCTCGGGCCTCAACGTCGACACCTTCGTAAAGAAGATCACAGTGCAGCAGATATCTAAAGACGGCCTGAAGCTGTTATCCGACGCCATAACCATCCTCGCCGAGGCCGAAGGGCTTTCGGCTCACGCCGAGTCGGTGAGAAAGAGGCTCGTGGATAGGAAGCCAAAGTAAAGTACGTTTGAGAACCTCAAAAATTGAACTGGCGTTTTCGCAGCCAGGCTTTTATCGGGTGGGGGTGGACGGCAGTCCATCGCCGTTCCCGCACCCCCGTTTTCAATCGTCAGTGCTTTTCGACCTTCGCAAATCTACTTCTCCACCTTCTCCAGGTCACTGGTGAGGTCGCCGGTGAGGTCGACGTTGTAGAAATCTCCTGCCGTCGGGAGGGCCATGAAGATGTTGGGGGTCAGGTCCAGCTCCACCTCGGCCCCTTCCACCCGGAGGTCGAGGATGTGGCCGCCCGCCTTCCGATCGTCGGTGATGAAGTGGAGGTGGTAGCCGGCAACGTTGATCCCCTTCACGAACTCGGGCGACCAGAAGCCTACGACAGTTCCGGAAACGTTCTCAAACTCGAAGACAGTCTGATTGGCGACGGCATCGACGAGGAGCGGGTAGGGCTTATCCTGGGCTGGAACGCTCCTAGTCTTTACGTACGGGAATGTTCCGTCGATCCTGATGGCGTAGAAGACGTTCTCCGAGGGGAAGCTCGTCTCGAGGATCTCGCCGAACTCCGTCATGTTATCGGCCTTCTCGACCAAGACCTTCTCGTCGGGGTCGAAGAATGTGACGGTGGCAAAGGGCGTCGTGCCGTTCTCCGGGACGACGTATGCGACGCCGTCCACTTTGACCTGGTAGCACTCGCCGTCAACGACGACCATCTCGCCCTCGAGCCGGTCGAAGGTCCCGATGCCGAAGTCGCCCCTTTCCTTCAATTCCCCTATCGGGAGGATGCCGTCGTAGACGCTCAGGAGGAGGGCGTCGATCGTCGAGACCTGGAAGAGGACCTCCCGGTCCAGGTTCGTTGTCGGGTCTGAATAACTCTCGCTCTCGCTGGCGGTGGCCGCCGGGAGGACGGCGAGGACCGCCAAGATGAGGATGGTCGTTGACAATATGGAATATCGGCATTTTCTCATGAAGATCACATCCGGAGAACGGCGGTTTCATCTTTGCGCCATTCCCGCGTAAGTTCCGAGATCCGGGAGAGGATAAGTAGGTTCCCTTAGAGATACCATCTCGCCATCTCATCCCAGATCTACGAGGCTTTCGGCGCCACTGCAAACTCCCGCGGGACCGTCGCCCTCGCCCCGAAGGTGAAGGTGGAGGGCGATACTCTCGACGTCATCAACCTCCACCTCAAGTCCCGAAGGCCCTCTTACGTCGAGGGTCAGGTGGACGGGTACAGCTGGAAGACGGCCTCAGGCTGGGCGGAGGGCTTTTTCATATCAG
>JBFESM010000174.1:0-4362 GCA_041548445.1 Methanothrix sp.
AGGATGCCTCGTCCACGTTGGCCAGGTACGTTATCAGGATGGCCACGTTTCGCTGTACACCAAGGCTTCGGAGCGTCTCCGCGAACTCGAGGTCTTTATCGTCCAGCACCTTCACTGTACTCTCCTTCATCATTATCACCGGGGGATTTTTTTAAATTTTGTTCCTACAAAAACTTAATCATATAAATAATTTATTTCGACGGGCAGGACATTAAACATAAAGAGAATAAGTTGGGGCGGAATAAATGCTCAGGAAGATCCCAACACACCCCACCGCCACCGTCGCCTTGAAGAGGGCAACAGCGGCCTTTGTGGAAGCGGACGTATCGAGACTCGTGAAGACGCGTGCGGCACAAATAATATAAATATTTTATCTATTATATGGGCTGTTTTCCTCCGATGGCACGGTCTTTCAGGCATAGAGGGGCAGATCGTCCTCCTTTATGCTCTTTTCCGAGCGGATCCGGACCATCTTAAGGGTTGCACCGCCGCCAGCTCGACTCATCGTATATACGACTCTGCAGACTGACGCCCCAAAATCTCCAGAAAACGGCCGCCATTCGGGAAGTTCTGCAGGGTTTGGATGCCAACCCTGCTTCCTTCTCCCGCCGCCATCGCGAAAGACCGCCCTGACGGCAAAAACAGACAGATTAAGATCAGATCGATCCGATCAGTTCAGTAACGTCTCGGTGATCTTGCGGGCCTGTGCTTTTGATAACATTCGCTGCAGTATACCGGCCTCGATCCGTCGGGCTTGAAGGGAACCTTTGTCTCCTTTCCACAATCCGCACAGACCGCGTCGTGCATCTCTCTGGGGCCTCTGTCGAAGCCGCCTCTACGTCCTCCACGTCTATCGTCCATTATATTCACGTACCTTTTTGGTCTTCGATTCCGAAGAACCGACGGTGCTAGCGAGATCCCCAAAGAGGTCATCTGCGCAAGCTGAGATAGGTGCTCTCGCCATGAAGATATACCTGTTGGTAGACTGGATATGGCACCTTTCCGCCCTCCAATCGATACCTCACCTCATACTCTGCGAATATTCTAAATAGACCGTCGACCTCGGGAAACCGGAACTATGACCGCGAGATTTGCCACCACCTTGATCTTTGCAGCGCTTCTTTTCGTCCTCATTGCGGGCTGCATTGAGGAGGAAGCTTCTGATGGCCAAAAGGCCCCGGTCCACGGCTTCAGAGTGGTGGCGGTCTACCCCCACGACCCTCTGGCCTTCACCCAAGGGCTCGCTTACAGGGACGGAGTTCTTTACGAGGGGACAGGCCTTTACGGCGGATCTGCTCTTCGCGAAACGAGGCTGGAGACGGGAGAGGTGGTAAGATCGCAAAGCTTGCCACCCCAGCTCTTCGGCGAGGGGATCGCCCTCTGGGAAGACCGGCTGGTTCAGCTCACCTGGAGATCCGGGATCGGCCTCGTCTGGGATCTTGAAAACCTCACCGTAGCAGAAACTTTCGTATACCCGACAGAAGGGTGGGGGATCACCAGCGACGGTCGAAGCCTGATCATGAGCGACGGTTCCTCAATCCTCCGGTTCCTGGACACAGATACCTTCAGGGTGACCGGAACGGTCGAGGTTTTGGCCGAGGGCGCGCCCCTACAAAAGCTCAACGAGCTTGAATACGTTGAGGGCCTCATCTACGCCAACGTCTGGGAGACCGAGATGATCGCCATCATCTCTCCGGAGACTGGAGTGGTGGTGGGGTGGATCGACCTCTCCGGCCTTTTGAACGAAGAGGAGCGCCTCAGGGCCAACGTCCTGAACGGGATCGCCTACGATCCCGAGAATAATCGGCTCCTGGTGACGGGAAAGCTCTGGCCCAAGATCTTCCAGATCGAGGTCGCGACCTCAGAATGATCGAGATCGTCTGAGGGATTGTGATAAGGGCCGAAGCTCGATACTGTAAAGGTAATTTTAATACCGATCAGTCGTATACTGGGATCAGAGGTTTAAATATGCTCAAAGATCGCACTCATAAACTTGCCGCGGGCACCTGGCTCGTGGTGGCCATCTTCCTGTCGGCGGGGCTCGCCCAGGCCGTGGTATCCGACGACCTCAACTCGAGCATCGCGACTCCAGAGACCGCATCCCTGGACGCGAACGTGGCCATCGTGGCCGAAACGGATAACGGCACCGAAGTCGTCGCCGAAACCGGTAACGAGACGGTCGCAACTGAACCAGAGATTGAGACCGAGCCCGTCAAGCCACCGGAAGCCGTGACACCTGCCGAGACCGAGGTGGAATCGGAAGATGAAAACGCGACGGTGACGGCACCAGAAGTGGTCGAAGAAGAGGTTGAAGAAGTGGTCGAAGAGGCGGTTTACACAGTCTGTCTAGCCGGCTGCAACTACTCCACCATCCAGGCAGCCATCGACGCCGCGAAGGACGGCGAGGTGGTGGAGGTGGGCAGCGGAACCTACAACGAGAACGTCGTCGTGAATAAATCGATCACCCTTCGAGGAGAGAACACCGGCGCAGGGGTTCCCGTAGTGAACGCTCTCGGGAGCGGCAGCACTGTGGTCCTAAAAGCGGACGGCATAGTTCTTGAGGATCTCTACATCACCAGCGCCGGACTCTACCCCAGCGCCGGGATCGAGGTCGTCTCTGACGACAATGTGATCGCAGGGTGCGGGGTCTGGAACTGCAAACACTGGGGCATCTACTTGAAGGGTGGCAGTACCAACAACACGATCACCGACTGCATCTCCTCCAACAGCGTTAACGACGGAATTATGGTCTATAAGGCACCGGGTAACATCTTCAGAGAGAACACCGTCAGCAACAACGGCGATAACGGCATTCAAATCCTCGAATCCGATAACAACATCATCGACGGTAACGTCTTGGGCAACAACACCAACTCAGGGGTATACATCGACACCTCACAGAACGCCATCGTGATGAACAACATAATCAGCTACAACAGCAAAGGCATTCAGCTCATCAGCTCGGGGATCGACAGGGTCGGACCCAATCGATTCTTTAACAACACCCAGGACCTGGAAGTGGCCTAGATCCGATTTTCGGATTCCTGGCCGACCACTCATTTTTTCGCTGCCCCGGACCTTGACGATCTTTTGCACCTTTTCCCGCCCCGATCTACAGAAATCAAAAAAAGGCGGGGAGGCGGACGTCAATTGCCTTCGAAACCAATTTAACCAACGGATGCTACATATCTCGTCGACATGCTAGATTATTCCGTCAATCAGTTCTTAGAGCTCGCAAAGACTCCGAAGATCGACATCGAGGTCTGCGACGTCACCCTGAGAGACGGTGAGCAGATGCCCGGCGTCGTCTTCAGGCCCGACGAGAAGCTGGACATCGCCATCAAGCTGAACGAGGTGCGGGTGGAGATCATCGAGGCGGGGTTTCCCGTGGTCTCGGAGGCGGAGAAGAGGGCGGTCCAGGACGTCTCCAACCTCGGCCTCGACTCCAAGATCTCGGTCCTCTCTCGGTCCGTTCCCAAAGACGTGGATGCTGCCCTGGACTGCGACGTGGACATGGTCAGCGTCTTCATAGCCACCTCCGACCTCCACCTGAAACACAAGCTCCACATGACCTGCGACCAGGCCGTCAAATGCGCCTTTGAGACGGTGGAGTACGCAAAAGACCACGGCCTCATAGTCAGGTTCTCGGCGGAGGACGCCACCCGGACAGATTTTGAGCTTTTGAAGAGGCTCTACAAACGGGCTGAGGAGTACGGGGCCGATTATGTCAGCATCGCCGATACCGTGGGGATCCTCAACCCCAGAACCACCTATTACCTGGTCAGCGAGATCAAAAAGGAGGTCAACATCCCGATATGCATGCACTGTCACGACGACCTGGGGATGGCTCTCGCCAACACTCTCGCAGCAGCAGAGGCCGGGGCAAAACAGCTCCACACCACCGTCAACGGGATAGGAGAGAGGAGCGGAAACACCCCCTTGGAGGAGCTGATGGTGGCCCTCAGGCTCCATTACGGCGTGGACCGGTACGACACCACAAAGCTCACCACCCTTTCAAAGCTCGTCCAGAGCTACTCGGGGGTTATCATGCCGAATAACAAAGCCGTCGTCGGCGAGAACGCCTTCGCCCACGAGTCAGGGATCCACGTGGCTGCGGTCCTTGAAGAGCCCCGAACCTACGAGCTGTACTCCCCCGAGATGGTGGGGTCGGCGAGGAGGATAATAATCGGAAAGCATACGGGGGCCAGGGCCCTCAAGTACATCACCAAGAAGATGGGGTACGACCTGAAAAGGGACGAGATATGCCTTCTGGCCGAGAAGGTGAAGAGGTGCAGCGAGTTCAAGCGCCCCATCTCCTGCGACGAGCTTCGAAAGCTGATTCACGACCTCGACATCGAGATC
>JBFESM010000175.1:0-4307 GCA_041548445.1 Methanothrix sp.
GCTGATCGAGTCCGCCACCAACTACATCGCAAAAGACATAAGCCTCGTCCACGCGCCGACGAGCCAGAGCCTCACCGGCAATGTCGCGATCAACTCGTCGATGAAGTGGAAGGAGGGTATGTATTCGAAGAACCCGGAGACGAGCTACATCGGCGAGGAGTACACTGGTGTGACCCAACTCGACAAAGAGACGGTGGCCAAAGGCCTCAACGAGATGGACACCGAGGCGAACTTCTCTGGCAGGGCGAGGTACAGGGCCGTTCTCAAAGACGAGGTAGACTTCGACGAACAGTACGAGGGCGACTACTCCATCGAACGGAGAATCCTCTTCTCGGGAGTTCCCAAGTACGACCGTCCTCACCTGAACGTCGTCAAGAACGGATCGTTCCACGAGGAGACGAGATTCGATGCCAAGGACGAGATCCTGGCGGGCGAAAGCAGGGATGAGGTGATCACCGTTGCCACCTACACGATCACCATCGAGAACGACGGCAACAAAGCTCTCGGGCCGATTTACGTGAGGGACCTGTTCCCGCCAAAGGCGGTTTACATCAACGCCTCGGTCCGGCCCTCGGAGCTGACCGATTCATACGCCAACTGGACACTGACACATCTTGCCATCGGGGACGTGTACAACATCGTTCTGAACCTGGATGTGACGAAACACGTTCCCTCAGAGCTGGTGAACAGGGTCGAGGTCTGTGGCGGCCACGACGGTGACGAGCAGGTTTGTGCATTCAACTTCTCGGCCCTCGAGGTCGAGTGGCTATCATGCTGCCCCGACGAGACCGTCTCCGTATCGAAGACCGGTCAGGGCGCCTCCAGCGCCAAAAACCGCGTCCTGTACAGAATCGAGATCGAGAACCGGGCGAACGTCACCAGGGTCGCCACGGTGACCGATTCGCTGCCTGAAGGCATGGTCCTCATCGAATCGGCGGTCCCCTTCGCATCCTACGAGAACGATACCGTCGTCTGGAACCTCGTCGAGATCCGGCCCTTCGAGACTGTGACGATCGACTACTTGGCCGAAGCTCTCTGGTCGGGAAGGTTTGAGAACTCTGTCGAGGTTGACGCACGATCTGTGGACGGCTCCGTCGTCCAGCCGGTTCATGAAGAATGCATCGTTGAAATCGGCGAGTTTGAGGGCGAGAGTAGACCTGCAGGATGGCAGCCACCGGACTGGGGCTTTGTCTCCGTCTGCGACGAGAACTGCGAGCTTACGGGCTGAGGGGGAGGACGCCACCCTCGCAGGTGGCACCTCCACCTCGTCCCATCGACCTCCTATTATTACAGAAATACTAATATTATTTGCAATAATAATTAGTCCTATAATACCACTTCATGGGTCATCGGTTAAGGATTCTAAGCTACACAACTGCACCATTTTTCACACAAATTATGCGTTACATAGATTCGATCAGATTTCAAGACGGACTTGCTGTATCCTCTTTGATCAAGCCAATCTCGTCGGACTTGCTACCGGGATCGCTGCCACATCGCGATTCTTGCCTTAACCGATGACCCATGAATACCACTTAAAAGCCGGAAACAAATAGGAGAGGGATTGGAAGACTCAAGGAAAACCTGTCTTTTCTTAGCTCTTTCGGAATTCAACTCTCACTTCCAGAGCCCTTCAGATCCTTCACAACGCAGGTCGGGTCCTCTCCGCAGACGTCCCCGCAGTAGTACCTCGCCTTCTGCCGACATCCGCCGCATAGCTCCAGGTACTCGCACTCGCCGCAGGCCCCTTTCAGCCTGGACCTGATATTTCTCAGGGCCAAAAGCTCGGGGACGGGATGATCGATCCAGATATCCTGAAAGCTCCTCTCCCGGACGTTCCCGACGACGACCTCGGGCATGAAGTGGCAGGGAAGGACGTCTCCCCGGTGGTTTATGTTGGAGACCTTTATCCCGGCGGTGCAGCCCCCGGCGTTCAAGAGAAGCTTTCGGACCCTCTCTCGCTTCTCAGGATCGTCCTTCAGCATCTCCAGGAGGTAGGCTCCGTCCATGGGTGAATCTGTCGATAGGATCTCGATCTCCTCGTCTTTCAGCTCGACGGCTGCCTCGGCCAGGAACTTGATGACGCTCCTCCTCTCCTCGGGGGATACATCTCGGTCTGAGATGTCGGCCGCCCTCCCCACGGGGACGAGGTGGTAGAGGCAGAACCGCGGGATCTCCATCTCAAGGGTCAAATCGAGGAGGGCCGGTATCTCGTGCCAGTTGTCTTTGGTGAGGGTCACCCTAAGGCCGGTCTTGAGGCCCGCGTCTCTTGCGTTCTTGAGGCCGTCGATGGCCCTCTGGTAAGCGCCCTCGACCCCCCTGAATTTGTCGTGGACCTCGGGCCTGCAGGAGTCGAGGCTCACCCCGACGTACCTGACCCCAGCCTCTTTGAGGAGCCTTGCAGCCTCCGGGGTTATGAGGGTCCCGTTCGTCGATATCACCGTCCGCAACCCCACCTCCTTGGCGTGGAAGGCGTAGGCGTAAAAGTTCCGGCTGAGTAGTGGCTCTCCCCCGGTGAGGATCAGCATCGGGATCTTGAGGCGGGCCAGCTCGTCGATCAGCCTTATCCCCTCCTCGAGCCTCAGCTCCTCGGCCGATGCGGCCGTCGCGTCTATGTAACAGTGCTCGCAGGCGAGGTTGCAGTGGCGGGTTATGTTCCACATCACCACGGGCTTTGTCTGGCCCGAGAACCTTATCATGTCGTCGGGGACCGGCTCGCCGACTTCTTCAGCGGCCCTGAGGGCATCCCAGACCGTGGCCTGGTCTGCCAAGGCCTTTGAGAATATGATCATCTTTTCCTCCTGATCTCTTCCAGCATCGCTTCAAAAGTGTACCTTTCCGGCACGTAGTCCACCCTCACGCCGAGCCGCTCCAGCTCCGCTTTGGTGGGAGGACCGATGGCCGCCACCTTCGCTCTCGCAAGCCTCTCCCGAAGATCGTCCTCTGCGTCCAGCTCTTTCGCCCTCTCGATCAGGTTCTTTGCCGTGGACCCGCTGGTGAAGGCGAATACGTCGGGCCTTCCCCGCAGGATCAGCCAGTCGAGCCTCGGATCCAGGGAGGGGGCGATGTCGTAGAGGTGGACCTCGTCCACTTCCACCCCGGCCTCCTCTAGGATCTCGACCAGCTCCGCGCTCCCCTTGGCGCTTCTGAGGAGGAGGACCCGCTTGAACTTCGGTGCCAGGGCCAAGGCGAGACCTTTGGAGCTGAAGCTCTCAGGGACGACTGCGACTGAGAGATTCCTCTCCTCCAGGGCCTCCTTCGTCCGAGGGCCGATGGTGGCGAGGACGGACCTTTTTAGAAGATCGGCCAATTCAGCGTCCCGGAGGGCGATCTCGGCGCCGGTGGCGCTGGTGAAGACGACGCAGTCGGCCCTTTCGATCCTCCCGAGAAGGTCCGTAGGCAGCGTCAATTCCCTGAAGGCGATGGACGGGGCGAGAATCGGCCTGAACCAGAGGTCCAGAGCGATCTTTTCAGACTCATCGCCCCGGTTGTCGGGCCTCAAGATGGCGATGGTGGTGGGCCTCAGTTTCTCTGAAAGAGATACGACGTCCCCCACCACCAGTATCGCGGGAGACTGGACGTCGGCCTCTTCCGCCCTCTCGACGATGTCGCCCAGGGTTCCGACGACCAGCCTCTCCTCCGGGCTCCATCCCCTCTCGATGAGGGCCGCTGGGGTATCGGGCGTCCGCCCGCCCCGGAGCAGCGCCGACGCGTTCTCCGATAGCCTAGAGACCCCCATCAGGACGACGAGGGTTCCCCCCACCTTTGCCAGGGCCTCCCAGTCCAGGTTCTCGTCTTTTCCTGGCTCCTCGTGGCCCGTGACCACGGTGAAGGCTGTGGTTACGCCCCGATGGGTGACCGGGATTCCCGCCCCCGCAGGAACCGATATCGCCGAAGTGACGCCGGGCACCTCCTCGAAGGGTATCTTCGCCTCGGCCAGGGCGAGCCCCTCCTCGCCGCCTCTGCCGAAGACGTAGGGGTCGCCGCCCTTCAGCCTGACCACCATCTTCCCTTCGAGCCCCTTCTTCACGAGAAGGGCGTTGATCTCCTCCTGGGAGAGCTTGTGACGGCCGGGAAGCTTTCCGACGTCGATCTTCTCGGCATCCTCACAGATCCAGTCCAGGATCTCGGGGGAGAGGAGCCGATCGAATAAGACGACATCGGCCTCCTCGATCAGTCTCTTCGCTCTCAAGGTCACAAGCTCCGGATCGCCGGGGCCCGCCCCCACCAGATAGACCTTGCCCCTGTCAGATCTTTCCAACTTCCCTCACCGCCTCTTCTGCAAGATCGCGTCCGCCCATCTCCAC
>JBFESM010000176.1:0-4298 GCA_041548445.1 Methanothrix sp.
GCCACCTGTTCCGGGACTTTGTCGGGCCATCTTGGCAGGTTCATGGCAGTGCCGCAGGCTGCAACCTCTGCAGAGATGTCCAGGTCGGCCTGGATCCAGTGGACTCCGTGGAAGAAGCGGCCATAACGATAGCAAAACTCGACCGCTAGTTGGCTCTTGCCGATCCCGCCCAAACCGGTGGCTGCGGCGGCTGTTTGGGTGATGCCCGCGCCCCGAGAATTGGGCTCGTGCAACAGTACGTGGGCTAGTTCGAGGAGGTCCTCCTCGCGGCCCGTGAATACCTTGTTGGCAAGAAAGTCCAGCCGTTTTCCAGGGGGAAGGCCATTCCGAGCTGGCAACACGTCAGAGGGTGGTGGTGGAGGCGGTCGATAACGAGGTCGCAACAAATCCAGCGCTTCAGGGGTCAATACGACGTCGCCAGTGGCGATGAGGTTGCCGGAAGCATCTCCTCCTATGGCGACGCTTCCCTCCCCTGAAGCGGTGGTGGTTCGGTTCTCTGTCGATATTTGTTGCGGTGGACTTAAGTTCTCCGGGGGCGTTTTTCCAAGACGCGCAAGAATGTAATTTTTGATACGTGAAAAAAACTTGATTATCGCGGCGATGATGGCAATCAGAGCAGCGATAGCACCGATTTCTATTGCGTTTTGTTCGAGCCAATTTGTCTTGGCAGCTTCGGCCGTCTTTTGACCTGTGCCGCTTTCGTTTCCCGACCCTTGCGCCAGCGCGGTCGCGGCTAGCGACAGAATCAACAGCGCCAGGACGATGAGCGGCTTCGATCTCGTCGGTTACTCCTCCAATCATGCAGATCAACTTCAATCTACAAAAAGCTTAGGTGAGTTCCTCAAAATTCCGAGAGCTCCGCCCACCACCGCCGCCACCGAGGGCGAGCCGGGTCGTCACGAACGACGCCTGGATCCCCCGGCGGAGGAGGACGCCATCCTCAACCTGGAGGCGAACCTGTCGATCCTGGGGATCGAGAAGATCGAGCGGCTGGGGGAAAATAAATTAAGCCGATATTCCCGATTTTCCTCGGGATGTAGAAATGAGCTTTGGCATAAGCGTAGCGAGAATTGGGATCTTAAAGTGCGCTGCGACGCTGGTGATCTTCTCGATTCTCTTTCCCGTCTCTCTTGCAGACGACGCAGGTCAGACGGATTCGGAATCGGGAAAAGACTGGCACGTCGTGGCAACGGTCAAAGGCACTCCCTGGAAGAATGCCGTGATGATTAATATGCCCGAGAGCGGAAGCTCAGCCAGCAGCCGCAACGATTCGTCGGTGGGAACTTCCAGCCGGGGAGAGGTGCTGGAGCCCCATTGGATGGTCGGGACGAGAAACGGGACCGTAGGCTTATCAGTCCTAGAAACGGGAGACGGCGGCTATATCGTCCTTGGGGATATCTTCGAGTACGAGGCCTTCGGACCGGTGATGGACTCCAGGGATATCCTGCTTTTGAAGACCGATTCCAACGGGAGCGAGGAGTGGAACAGGACCATTGGGGGAGACGACTGGGATTATGGATCCTCGATTCAAAAGACAAGAGACGGGGGCTACATAATCGCCGGGCTCACAAGATCATACGGGATATACGAGCCCGACGACCGACTTCCGGACATCTGGCTGATAAGAACCGATTCAAACGGAACCGAGCTTTGGAGCAAAACCTTCGGCGTCAGATCCTTCGGTGGCACCGAATTCAACGCTGGACTCTTCGCCCGAGAAATGTTGGATGGCGGCTACGCCATCGCCGGCAACAAATATAGACCTGACGACGACGGGCTGGACGCCTGGATCGTAAAAACCGACTCGTATGGGGTCGAAGAATGGGATAGGACGATCGGAGACAGAGTCCAGGGGATGTTGGTCTCGGCGCTGGTGACCGACGAGGGCGAATACCTCCTTCTCATCAACGAAAGACCCCCCGTTGACGACCCCTCCTTAAAACGCGTCATGCTGATCAAGACAGATCTGAAAGGAAACGATATCTGGACCACAGAATTAGAAGGAACAAGCGGCCAGTCCGGCCAAATCCTCAGGGCGAGTGAATGTGGCAGCTACACCGCTGGAGGCTACGTCGGAGGTTTTAGATCTCCCTGGTTGGCGAAGATGGACTCCGAAGGAAATACGGTCTGGAAATGGGATCTGAACAGCCTCTTCAACCTGGACCCCGACCTGACCGTCTTCATATCGGAAGACGGACTCAGCAGAGGCATCTCCACTCCGAAGTGGAATCTCTCTTATATGCTGTACGATTTCCAGGCGACGAGGGACGGAGGCTACATAATCCTCAGCAGAAACCCGGCCAGCGAGGTCTGTTTGACGAAATTGAATCCCGACGGGGTCATGGTGTGGAAAAACACCTACAGCACGTCCGATATAGGCTGGGGAAACTCGGTTATGGAAACCAGTGACGGTGGCTACATCATCACCGGATCCCGGGCCAACGACCTCTGCCTCATGAGGACCGATTCAGAAGGCGTCCAGCAATGGAACAGGATATTCCTCAGCGTTCCAGGCGGTCTTGAAATCGAGACCTAAAACCGGCCCTGCCGATGATGCCAGCCGCGCAGAATCCCGCCGGTCTTGAATGTGACCGGCTGGGCTTCACCTTCCACCTCTTTTTGGCGATAGATCAACGATAGTTCGCCCGGAGCGCGGCGAAGAGGTCCCGCCCCGTCGTTGCCGGGAAAGGGGGGTCGCGCCGCTGGGGGGGGAAACCGACGATGCGGCGCCGGAGCCGATCACGGCAGCGCCGCAGTTTTATATATAAATGTATTTAAAATATCCCAGACCTCGCCGGGCAGAAAGAGAGAGAGGAATAGGTTGGCAAAAAACCCGACGAAGATGGCTATGCTGAAGCTGAGCAGCGTTCCAAATAATATGTACTCGCCGGTTATTCTATTCGTATTATACCTGAATATAGATTTTGCAGCGATCAGAAGCCCGATGGCGGTATATTGCTGAAATATTATGAATGTCAGAATTAAAAAACGTTCGAGATAGCCTATATATCTGCCCGCGCTCTCCAGGCTCCTTCCCCTATCGCCCTTATTTTTATCATCTTCCTGGATCTTATCCCGCCAGCTTCTGGTCATCTTTGATACGAAGATCCCCGCCGGCTGGAAGATCAGCGTGTAGCTCAGCAGCACCACAGAGATGGAGATCAACGTCGGCTCCGAGAGGTGCCTCTGAAGGGAGGATAAATCAGGATGAAATAATGCCATCCATACCAATATTATAGTTATCATATGGGCTACCTGGTCGCCGACAAATGACCTCACCGTATCTTTGCATCTCGACTTTGCAATATCGATCGCCAGATGCGACGCGAAAAAGGTCGTGAACACAAGAGCGGCCGTGAAGAGACCGAGGAACGCCCAGGCGACGGACCCCGAAAGAAGGGCGACGACGAAGACGTGGAGATAGAGATACCTCGACCTCCATCCAGCCTCATTTTTGCTGTCGACCCATCCATTCGGCTGTAATACGAAATCCGCCAGTATATGCGAGTAGGCCAGTAGAATCAGGAAGAACAGGCCCGAGAGGCTTGAGAGACTCGAAAGGCCTGAGAGTTCTGGGACCGTCGTCATGCTGCCTGAACCCCTGGATCTTCATCCGATTCATCCAACCCGCGCATCTCGGCCTTATTTTTGATGATATCCGTGTATCGCAGGATGATCAATTCGACGATCTCATAATCGGTCTGTGCCAGTCGGTAATGAACGGCAGATCCGTCGATATTCAGCATCTCGCCGATTTCATTCAGAGTATGGCCCTCAAGCCTGTGCATTACAGCTTCACACTTCTTCTTCGTCCACCTCTCTATCAACCGATCGATCATCCTGCAGTATATGTCCAGCTCCTGGTTCGTCTCCTCCCAGGGCGTTTTGACGGCCAGATTTTGTCTCTCTTTTTTAATGCGGTCCAGCTGCAGGCCCGAATACTCAAACGCCTCGCCGTTCATCTCGCCGAGACCGCCTAGATCGTATCCATCATCTGGGAGATGATCGATCTCCCCCACCCCGATCGAAACTCTGGCGTCGATCCGGGGGAACTTCTCCTCGACGTTCAAGCCGGAGATCAACCGCAGCCGCAAGAGGATCGCATCTTTGAGAGCAGATTCGGGCTCGCTGGTGACTCCTTGAAAGCTGTCGCCTCTGTAGATGAAAGGCGGACGGCGGTATTCCCCCCCCACATATTCCAGAGATTTATTAAGATGTTCAATGTCCGAAATCCCGCTGCTCTTGAGCTGCCGGGACCCGATCAGATCGCCGGTTAATACTGCATATAATTTTTTACC
>JBFESM010000177.1:0-4247 GCA_041548445.1 Methanothrix sp.
CCCAGGGGGTAGTCGAACTCCTCAAGGCCCGTATTCACGACGACGTAGTCCTTCCGCCCCTCTCCATAGTAGATCTCAGGCCGTACCATCTCCCCCAAGGCCGAGTCTGGTGGGAGGTTCTTGACGTAGAACTCGGGAAGCC
The DNA here is from genome assembly GCA_041548445.1 of Methanothrix sp. Classification (GTDB taxonomy): domain Archaea; phylum Halobacteriota; class Methanosarcinia; order Methanotrichales; family Methanotrichaceae; genus Methanocrinis. Next base: position 143 of record JBFESM010000177.1, read on the forward strand.
CCTCGCGGGTCACGACGTTGGCGGGGCTCATGCAGATCCCGTAGCCGTGGGTGTAGAAGAGGTGGATATTCTGCCAGGTCTTGGCCTGATCGGGAAGCTCCTCCTGGGATAGCTCTCTAGCCGAGAGCATCACCTGCTTATTCTCGCCGTCGATTGAGTAGCGGTCCACGTCGACGTCGAAGAACTCATAGTAGAGCCTGATCTCCTGAAGCTGCTTGTAGGTGCTGAGGAGGGGCCGCCAGTCCCAGAGCCTGATGTTCTCCACGGTCCCGCTGTTGGTCCTGAGGTCCTCGCCGGTCAGGTTGTAGTCCACCGAGAAGGGACGCTCGTCTGCCCGGTCCAGGCCGTAGGCGAGGAGTGTGTAGTTGATGTTGTGAGCGATGAAGGGCGACTCCATCACGATCTCGTTCGGGGCGACGCTGTACTGCTGGACCACTGCCGGGTATATCACCCCGAGCCCCGCGGTCGCGACGACGATGACGCCGATGATGAAGAACAGCCGGTGCGACCTCCTGCCGGCCGCGAAGGCGAAGAGGAGGAGGGCTGCCAGGAACGCGGCCCCGGCATAGATGTAGAGGAAGGGAAGGCGGGCGTGGACGTCGGCGTAACCCGCGCCGTAGACGACCCCCGTCGCCGAGTAGAGAAGCTCGTACCGGTCCAACAGGTACCGGAAAGAGAAGAGGAGGGCCAGGATTCCCAAGAGGGCGCTCATGTGGGCCAGGGCCCTTCCGGGAATCGACTTCGCGATCTCGGCGTAATCTCTCTCCTCCGGGCCGAAGATGAGCCGATCGGCCTGGAGGAACAGGTAGGCTCCGGCAGTGATGGCCAGGTTGATCAGGATCGCGAAAAAGATCGCGTACCAGAGGGCCCAAAGAAGCGGCAGGGTGAAGACGTAGAACCCGAGGTCCATCCCGAACAGAGGGTCGTTCACCGCGAAGGTCTGGGCGTTAAGGGCCAATAGGACCCTTTCCCAGCCAAACTGCACGGCAAGGCCAAAGAATATCGATACCAAAACCACGATCCAGGATAGATATCGAGGCCTCTCGCTGATCAACCTCAGGTTGGCCAGGCTCACCGCCCCGAAGGCGAGAGCCGACCCCAAGAAGAGGGCGATCCTCGCGGCGATCATCGTCTCGTAGACGCTGGAGTACCCAAGGGACGAAAACCAGCGCCATTCCGTCAGCATATGTGCAATCTGACCTGAAAATATCAGAAGAAGTACCAGGGCCGCAACCAGCCCCCTTTCTAATCTCATAAAACCCCCCGAAAATTACGAATTATTAAGCATTTCAGCCCTCTGGGCTCATCGCCTCGGAGGAACAGACCTCGATGCAACTGCAGCATTCAGTCCACTTGCCAGCGTCTATGAATGCGATCTCATCGTCGCCCATGGTGATCGTCTCCTGAGAGAAGTCGTCAACGTAGGTTTCGAAGCTTATGCATTCTTCTTTTTCTACCGCCGCCACCATCGCGAACACCTCCAAAGCTGCCGGAATCGCTAGAGTTACAGACCGGCCGGTCCTGATATATATCTTTCGTCAATAAGATACGCGTACGGCAGGCCAAAATCGATCGACTGCGGAACAATCAACTTGGAGCAATTGGCCCTTTCGAGGAGAAGGGGACAAAGAGGCTGCGCCGGGCATCGGCGGAGGCGAAAAGGCAACTTTGCAGCAACTTACGAAAAATATTAAAAGAAATGTGTTCACTCGAGGGAGATCGCCTCAGAGGGGCAGGCCTCGACGCAGGTGCCGCACTCGGTGCACTTGTCGGCGTTCACCACTGCTATTTCTTCTTCGTCCAGGGTGATCGCCTCTTCCGGACACTCCTCGACACAGGTTCCGCAACTTACACACTCATCTCTATTGACTACTGCCACCATTACAAATTCCTCCAAAGTTGCCTAAGTTGGCAAATTTACAGTCCGGGATATACGATATATAACTTTCGTTGGGGGGCACACTGGTCGGAAAAAATTGAAAATGTGCTCTCCGGGCGGGGAGAGAACCGTCCCGGCAATGGCGTTGGATCAGCTCAGGTCCGAGTACCTGTTCCGGTCCTTCAACTCCTGCTTTTTGGCCTCGTTCCATCCGCTCACCGACTGGAGGTAGCCGGTCACCCTGGAGAGGTACTCCAGATGGTCGGACTTGCACCGCGGGCATTCATCCTTCAGGCCTGGAGCGACGTGAAAGCAGCTGAGGCAGACGGTCATGTCTCTGGTGAAGGCGAAGTAGCCTATCTGGGTGGTTCTCGCGAGGTTCATGGCGAAGTCCATCAGCCCCTCGGGATCGGGGGCAGACTCCCCCAGGAAGATGTGGAATATGTTTCCTCCGTCGACGATGGGGAAGAAGATGTGTTCCAAGTTAGCCCTCTCGAAGATCGAGACGTCCAGGGATGGCGGCACGTGAGTCCCGTTGGTGTAGTAGACGGGAAGGTCCCGGGTCTGGCGGATCCTGGTCATGGCGGTCTCAAGATCGCCCTTGGCCACTTTCATGGCGCAGTCTCGAAACTCCTCGTGAAGGAGGTCGGAGACCGCGAACCTCTGGACCACCGTCTCCGCCGGGGTCCGAGCGAGGGCGATCGTCATGCCGTGGCGGCCGGACAGCTCCTTCGCGTAGATCTCCATCTCGGTCATCGCCCTCACCGCCAGCTTCCAGGCCTCCTTCGACTCGTGCATCTGAGATCCCGTGTGGAACTGGACCATCTCGTTGACGCCGACGACGCCGATGGTGTAGACGAGCCCCTCCAGGTCCACGGCCACAGCCCCCTTCCTGCCGGTCTGGGGATCTTTTGGCCTCTGGGTTGCGAAGGGCATTCTGCGGTTCTTGACCACCTGGTTCATCCATTCGCGCTTGACCTTGAATATGTCGACGGCGGTGTCCATCAGCCCTCTGAGGTACTCGAAGAGGAGTTCGTCGTCCCCCCGGGCCAGGTAGGCGGCCCTCGGGCAGTTGAGGGAGACGACCTGCCAGGAGCCCATGGAGAAGTGCATGCCGTCTTTGAAGTATAGCTTGTCATCGAAGTCTGCGTCGCTCTCGAAGGTCGCAGAGAACTGGTAGGCGCAGCATTGATAGCAGCTTATCCCCTTGCCCGCGCCCCGATAGGCCGGAAGCTGGTTGTCGTAGTAAGGGGTGCCAAACTTGGATGCGAGCTTGAAAGTGAGAAGATAGAGATCCTTGTAGGTCGGAATGTCCGGATGGGCAGCATCGAACTCATCGTCTTCGGTCATGAAGTCGGGCTCGATCGAGATCTCGGGCTTGGGGAAGTTGAAGGGCTTGCCCCAGTAGTCGCCCTCCAGCATAACCTCCATCAGAGCCTTGAACCCGAGCCTGACCTCCTTTTCGAACTCGCCGTAGGTCTTGAGGGGCGCAGAGGCCCCGTCCCAGACCTTGCCCTTGTAGACGACGGGCTTGTCCCGCCAGAGTTTCGGGACGCCGGGGCTGAGCTGGACCGAGGAGAAAACGACCTGGCCGCCTCTTGCCACCATCATCTGGGTCATCTCGTAGACGAACATCTGCATCAGCTGGCAGATTCCATCGTAATCGAGCCCCTCGAGGTAAGGGGCGAGGAAGGTGAGGAAGTTGTAGAAACCTTGGCCTCCGGCGAAGTTGGTCTGGGCCGAGGCCAGCGCCTTTACGGCGTGGAGCATGGCGACCTCCGGCTTTTTCGCGGGGCCCGCGACGCTCGCCTTGGTTCCCGAGCCATCGGGCATGAGACCATAGTAGAAGAAGTAGCGTAGGTCCCAGTCCTGGCAGAATGGGCGTGTGCCGAAGTACTCCAGGTCGTGGATGTGGAGGTTGCCGGCCAGGTGTTGGTCTGAGAGGTAGGGCGGGATGAGGAGGAGGTACTGCTCTTTTGAGATCTTGTCGGCCTTCTTCTTGTGGCTCGTCTCAGCATTCTCCTGTAGGTTCGCGTTCTCGTGGGCCTCAAAGCCCGAGCCGACGTCGATGAGGTGGGCGTCGTAGACAGGGGTTCCGGCTCTCGTGCAGATGTTCCTCCACTCCAGGTGGTGTCTTTCAAGGAGGATCACGTTCACGATCTCTCTCACCAGGGGACCTGAGAGGAACTTGACGTCCATCCACCTGATCCTCCGCTCCACCTCCCG
>JBFESM010000178.1:0-4227 GCA_041548445.1 Methanothrix sp.
CGCCTCGGGGTTCTCCTGGATGCTGGCGTAAAGCTCCGGGCTCTGGGCGAGGATTCGTCCCACAAAGTCGATCATGATCTCGTAGACTGGGCTCATGAAACGTCTTGAACGGTCTACATCGAAGTCGAGGGACCGAAGAGTCGAGCCGATCGAGATGTAGGCGAAGTGGGTCAGGGCCTGGACGACGGCCATGATCTGGTCGTGCTCTTCGGCCCCCAGAACTTCCACCCGGGCGCCGTCCTCCCGGAAGATCTCCTCCATCGGAGTCAGCCAAGCGTCGCACCTTCCTGCCGCCGGCACGAGGATCACCGTCTGGCCCCGGATGGTGGGGATGGTGGGACCGAACATGGGGTGGGTTCCCAGGACCTCGACGCCATCGGGAGCCCACCTCATCATCGCCCTCATCGGCTCGGACTTTAGGCTGGTGACGTCCATGAGGAGGCTTCCCGGCCGCATCCGGGGGGCGAGCTCCTCGACCACTTTCGCCGTCTCCATTATGGGGACGCTGAGAAGGACGATGTCGCTTTTCGCCACCTCTGCCAGAAGGTCGCCAGCGAACCTCACCCCCAGGCGTTCGGCCACCTCGACCCGGCCGCTCGGACCCCAGACCGAGACGAGAAAGCCGTGGTCCTTGAAGTAGCGGGCAAACCAGCTTCCAGTCCCGCCAGTGCCCCCCACGATCAGCATCCGGTTCTTCGTCTTCAAATCGATCGTCTTCATCTTCTTCATCTGTTCCTCAGCTCCTCCCTCACCGCCTGCTCCATGACGTCGACGGGGGCCTTCCTGCCGGTCCAGATCTCTATCGATAGCGCCCCCTGCCAGACGAGCATTGGAACGCCGTCGAGGACCCGCGCCCCGGCGTTGGCCGCATCCTGCAAGAGCTCCGTCTCCCGGTTGTAGACGATGTCAAAGACCGTCTGACCCTCCCGAAAGAGCCGGACGTCCACGAGCCTGGGGCCCCCCGCCCTCATCCCGACGGAGGTGGCGTTGACGACAACCTCGGCCTCGGGGACGAGCTTGTCCAGATCAGAGAGGCTGTAGCCCCTCCCCCCGACGGCGGCCGCGAGATCCAGCGCCCGGCCCTGGTCCCGGTTGGCGATGGAGAGCTTCGCTCCGGAGAGGGCAAGCTGGCGGGCGATCGCCTTCGCCGCCCCTCCGGCGCCGATCACCAGGACCCGCCTCCCCCCGATCCGGACCCCGGCGCCTTCGAGGGCCAGCTGGGCTCCGAGGCCGTCGGTGTTGTAGCCTCGGATCCGGCCGCCTCCCTCGTCCTCGTCCTCGCCCTCCCCCTCCTCGAAGGCGACGGTGTTCACCGCCCCCATCGCCGCGGCGTTATCGTCGGGATCGACGACCTTCAGGGCCTCCTCTTTCAGGGGTATCGTCAGGTTCAGGCCGCCAAACCCCATCGCCTCCGCACCGAGGATCGCGTCCCGCAGCCGCTCCCGCCTCACCCGAAAGGCGAGGTAGCGGGCTGAGAGGCCCATGGCCGAGAAGGCCGCGTTCTGCATCGCCGGGGAGAGGCTGTGCTCCACGGGGTCTCCAAAAACGGCGTAGACTAACATCCGAGGTAAGTTGTTCTTTATGGGTAAATAAGGGTGGGTTTGATGTGGGTTACCTCAGTCCAAATTCTCGATTGCCGGACGGTGGCGTCGGGAACCCACGAAAAAGTCAGAAGATGTGATCATACCATTACCGCGGCCACCAAAAATCAAATTGCGTGCGGCCATTTTTCCGGATTTCAGAAATAGTCGAGTCTTTGTAGCCCAGATTCCATGAACAGTCACTAATGTTTTATCGATTTAAAGGAGCACGAAAAACTGGCGAGGGTCCACTTCATCCCCAACCTAAAGGTTTGGGTATTCGTGACGCTCTGCGCTCCCGAAGTAATAAAAATAGTTTGATTTCGGACGCATCCACCACTTTGGCCAGAGGCGCATAGATCCCACGGTGCAAGACGATACTTCAGGGTCGGATGCTGGAAAAGGTTAGAGGCGGACCTATATCGCCTCCCCAGGATTCACGCCCTCCCAGCCTCCGGGCGGGGCGTCGACGAAGATCTCGCCGTATTCGGGCTCGTCCCAGTCGGTTCCGTCTCCGGCCGCAGAGCTTTCGGAATCAACCCCGCCACCATAGATCTCCGAAGGGATTCCGTACACCCAAGCGATCCCCTCTCCTTCCGTCTCTCCGTTCTGCGACCAGGTGGCGGGGTCGGAATCGATGATGCTGTACTCGCCGGGCGAAAGGACGAGGTTCGGTCTCGCGGTCCAGTAGGCGTCGGGAACGCCGCCAGACCCCGGCGACCCCGAGGCGGGCCACATTCCCAGAACCAAACCTCTATCGTCCTGAAGCCCTATCATCCCTGGCCCCTTCCCCTGGCCGTAGTTCCAGTGGTAGGTCCTGATCTCGGTGACCGTCCACTCCCGATCGATGGCGAAACTGGTGGGGCTGGTGGGGCCGTTATCGACACCCCAGAGCGAGTTTCGCTCGAAGATCAGCTCCTGCTCCGCCATCACTGTCGCGTCGGCCTCTGACCCTTCTTCTTCTCCGTTTTCAGCTTCATCCTCAACCTCGCCACCTTTCGTCGTCTCATCGCTCCCACCTTCCGCTCCCAGGTCGAGGACGCCCGAAAGGCTCGGCTCTATCGTCAAGGCTCCCGACTTCAGGTCCTCGATCTCGCCTCCGGCGGCGACCTCAGAGGTGAGCTTTCCGCCGGAACCGATGGATACGTTTGTGAAGGAGACGACCTTTGCCGAGGACTCGCCCTCGGGGCTGATGACGTCGAAGTCCACCAGGCCTGAGCCTGTCCCGAAGATCTCGAGGCTGTACTCGAGGTTCATCGGAAGGAGGTAGATCTCCACCTCGCCCGACGACATTACCTCCGCACCCGGGATCTCGTTTATGACTCTTCCGTCGATGGTCCCGACCCTCCGACCCGAGGGGTCGGTGAAGAGGGTGTCGGCGGGGCATCGGGTGGCAGCCGCAAATTTGCCATTCTTCTTGAGGGTCTGAATCCAGCTCTTGACCATCTCCTTCATGCCGGGGAGGAGGGAGTTTGCGTCCTCCAGTGGGATGGTCCTGAAGACCGGGTTTGCATCTATCAAGCGGGGTGCTCTCCATGGATAGCTCTGTCCTCCGCTCTGCACAGAGTAGTAGAGGAATCCGTCCAGCCAGAGCAGCACAACCGGCATCGGTTTCTTCAAACTATCCAGATCTGGGATGAGCGTGTTGGAGTCGTAGATGTAAACCTGCTTGTAATCCTCGCCCTCCACCTCCACAAGCTTGTAGGCCAAGACAGCGTGCTGATTGTAACTTGTTCCGGTTTCAGGACCGCCGAATTCTATGATCAGGGGAGATCGATCCTCTTTCAGCGAGCGTTTCACCGCGGTGTAGGTATTGTACTGGCTATCATAGCTGCTCGTCCCCCAGGATTTTTTAAAGTAAGGGCTTGTGTCCGCCAGGAGCGATCTGACCAGGGGTATCATCTGAGCCCGGTGGTAGATGTCTATGTTCTGGCTCGCCTCCTCTTTCGACATCTGATACGTCTTCTTTGCGACGGGCCGCAGGGACGGGTCGGTGAAGTATAGGGCCGATGTGGCGGCCATGCCGTAGCAGTGGCCTCCGGCCCCGGACCGGTAGCTCTCGTTGAAGTAGTCCCATATCCGCGCGTAGGTCGTGGGGAAGAAGAGCCGGAGCCACATGTCCTTCTCCAGGGATTGGGGGACGCCTGCGGCCACAGTGGCGATCAGCTCCTCGGCCAGCTCCTCGGTCTTGCTCTGGTTGAAGTTGTAGTTTCTGAAGCGATAGGCATCGTCGACGGCGCTATAGGCCCGCTCACCGTTGAAAGCGTAGTAGACGTTGACGGTGATCGAGATGAAGTCGTCGTCGGGGTCGACGTCGACCGCCCCGGGAACGTAGGCCTGGGCCCCGATGACCGCCCCTTCCACATTCTCCCCTCCGAGATCCCAGTACTTGTAGACGGCCCTTCCGTCTCCCGGCGGCACATTCCCCACCAGGATGGGATCGCCGAGCTTCGAGTACTCGGCCTCGCCGGGCATCTGGAGGTAGAACTGGATGTAGACGTTCTCGGCCACCTCATCTCCGGCGTTGAAGACCTGGGCCTGGACCGCCTGCTGGTCGGCGGCGATCTCCTGAAGGGGCCTGTAGTTTTCGGTGCCGATGAAGTATCCGTTATATACGTAGCCCATTATCAGGCTCAAATCCTCTCTC
>JBFESM010000179.1:0-4182 GCA_041548445.1 Methanothrix sp.
AGGATGCGCTTAGCCATCTATTCGAAGAAGGCGCAAAGCTGATCTTTGCGAAGGAAGGAACAGACACAGATTAAGAATAGTAAGCGAGAATAAATAGCTAGAATCCCTCGCTTACAGGTAAATTAGTGCCCAGACCCGGATTCGAACCGGGGACAGCCAGATCTTCAGTCTGGTGCTCTCCCGGACTGAGCTACCTGGGCAATATTGGTGGGCTCGATGCGATTCGAACGCATGATCCCCGCCATGTCAAGGCGATGTCATAACCAGCTAGACCACGAGCCCGCAACCAACGGATGCTCCCACTGAGCTTTTCGAAGATAAATCCTTCGGTCAATCAGGTGGGGAGGGATGAGGCGAAAAGCCCCTTCGGGCCTCGCCCTGCCTCGCCTCTCGGTCTCACCTCACCTCTTGATGATACTCGTTCAGCGCCTTGATGGTGATCTCGCCGGTCTTGGCGATGGAGATCGCCTGGGCCGCAGCCCTCGCCGCCTGGACCGTGGTTATGTAGGGGACGTGGTAGTCGACGGCGTTTCGCCTGATCTGGAAACCGTCCTTGACCGACTGCTTCGTCGTCGGGGTGTTTATGATCAGGCTCACCTCGCACCGTTTCATGTAGTCGAGGACGTTCGGGCTTCCGATGTAGATCTTGTTGACCTTCTCGACGGAAATTCCCATCCCTGCCAGGAAATCCGCCGTCCCGTCGGTGGCGATGATCGAAAGGCCCGACTCGGTGAGCTTCCTTGCGACCTCGGCGATCGGGCCCTTGTCCTCGTCCCTCACCGATATGAAGACGATCCCCTCGGTGGGGAGGGTGTTGTCGGCGGATAGCTCCGCCTTGAAGAAGGCGAGGCCCGGAACGTAGTCGATCCCCATCACCTCTCCCGTCGACCTCATCTCCGGTCCCAGGAGGGTGTCGGCTCCCGGGAGTTTGTCGAAGGGGAGGAGAACCTCCTTCACCGAGACGTAAGGGAGGGTCGGCTCCTTGGTGTATCCAAGCTCCTGGAGCGTCTTTTCGATCATGACCCCCGCTGCGATCTTGGCGAGAGGCAGGCCCACCGTCTTCGAGACGAAGGGTATCGTCCTGCTGGAGCGGGGGTTCGCCTCCAGGACGTAGACGATCCCGTCCTTGTAGGCCATCTGGATGTTGAGGATCCCCTTCACCTGAAGGGCCAGGGCGATCTTCGTGACGTACTCCCTGACGGTGTCCAGGACCGCGGGGGGTATCGTCTGGGGCGGGATGATGCAGGCGCTGTCGCCCGAGTGGATTCCGGCCTCCTCGATGTGCTCCATTATCGCCCCGATCAGGACTTCCTCGCCGTCCGATACGGCGTCGACGTCGATCTCGACGGCGTTCTGGAGGAAGTCGTCTATGAGGATGGGGTGCTCCGGCGATACCCTCACAGCCTCCCTCATGTAGACCTCAAGCTCCCTCTCGTCGTAGACGATCTCCATGGCTCTGCCGCCGAGGACGTAGCTCGGCCTCACCAGGACCGGGTAGCCGATCCTCTTCGCCTCGGCCTTGGCCTGGTCCGGGGAGGTGGCGTAACCCGCCTCGGGTTGGGGTATTCCCATCTCCCGGAGGGCGAGGTTGAACCTCTCTCTGTCCTCGGCCATGTCGATGCTCTCAGGGCTCGTCCCCAGGATCTTGGTATCGAGGCCTCGTCTTGCGATCTCTTTTTCCAGGGGGTTGGCGAGGTTGACGGCGGTCTGGCCACCGAACTGGACCATGACGCCAAAGTGCCTCTCCTTCTCGATGATGTTCATCACGTCCTCGAGGGTCAGCGGTTCGAAGAACAGCTTGTCGGAGGTGTCGTAATCGGTGGAGACGGTCTCGGGGTTGTTGTTGACTATGTGGGCCTCGATCCCCTGCTCTCGCAGGGCCAGGACCGCGTGGACGGTGGAGTAGTCAAACTCGATCCCCTGGCCGATTCTGATGGGGCCGGACCCGATGATCAGGACCTTTTTGTTCTCGGTGGGGGCGAGCTCGCACTCGTCCTCGTAGGATGAGTAGTAGTAAGGCGTCTTGGCCGCAAACTCGGCGGCGCAGGTGTCGACCATCTTGTAGGTGGGAACGATCCCGTTTTCGATCCGGAGGTCTGCGATCTCGACCCTCTTCTTGCCGAGGATTCTAGCAATCCTCTCGTCTGTGAACCCCATCCTCTTCGCCTTTCTCAGGACCGGAACCGAGAAATTCTTCTTTATCTCGTCCTCCATGGAGATTATGTTCTCGATCCTCCAGAGGAAGTAGGGGTGGATCATGGTGAGCTTTGATATCTCCTCGACGGAGAAGCCGCGCCGGAGGGCCTCATATATGGCAAATAGCCTCTCGTCCGTCGGCGTCGCGAGAAGGCGCCTCACCTCGTCGTCGGTCCAAGGAGTGTACTTGCCCTGGTAGCCTAGGTCCATATCGATCTCCAGGGACCTGACGGCCTTCATCAAAGCCTCCTCGTAGCTCCTGCCGATGGACATCACCTCGCCCGTCGACTTCATGGCAGTGGTGAGGGTCTTGTCGGCCCGTACGAACTTGTCGAAGGGCCACCTTGGGATCTTCATCACAACGTAGTCGACCGTCGGCTCGAAGGAGGCCGGGGTCTCGCCGGTGACGTCGTTTGCGATCTCGTCGAGGGTCATGCCGATGGCGATCTTGGCGGTGACCCGGGCGATGGGGTATCCCGTCGCCTTGGAGGCGAGAGCCGAGCTTCTCGATACCCGTGGGTTCACCTCGATCACCCTGTACTCGCCGTCCTTTGCCGCGAACTGGATGTTGCAGCCGCCCTCGATTCTGAGGGCCCGGATGATGTTTATCGCGGCGCTCCGGAGGATCTGGACCTCCTCGTCGGTGAGGGTCTGGATCGGGGTCACGACGATCGATTCGCCAGTGTGAATCCCCATGGGGTCCATGTTCTCCATGTTGCAGATGGTGATGCAGGTGTCGCTCTTGTCCCGCATCACCTCGTACTCAAGCTCAGTCCAGCCGACGAGGCTCTCTTCGATCAGGACCTGGTGGATCCTGGACCTCTTCATCCCCGTCTCGACGATCCTGAAGAAATCCTCCTCGGTCTCTGCAGAGCCTCCGCCCGCCCCTCCCAGGGTGTAGGCGGGCCTTATGATCAAAGGAAGGCCCAGCTCTTCGAGGGCCTCCTTCGCCTCCTCAATGGTGTCGACGGCGCGGCTCTTTGGGACCGGCTCTCCGATCCTTATCATGGCGCTCTTGAAGAGGTCGCGGTCCTCGGTCTCCTGGATGGCGTGGACCGATGTGCCCAGCACCTCTACGTTGAACTTGTCGAGGACGCCCATCTCGGCAAGCTCGCTTGTGACGTTGAGGCCTGTCTGGCCGCCTATCCCGGCGATGACCCCGTCGGGCCTCTCCTTCTCGATGATCTTGGCGACGATCTCGGGGACGAGAGGCTCGATGTAGACCTTGTCCGCCATCTCCGGGTCGGTCATGATGGTGGCTGGGTTGGAGTTGACCAGGACCACCTCGATCCCCTCCTCTTGGAGGGACTTGCAGGCCTGGGACCCTGAGAAGTCGAACTCTGCAGCCTGGCCGATCTGGATAGGTCCCGATCCTATGAGAAGAACTTTCTTTATGTCATCTCTTTTCGGCAACTCCGATCACCTCCTCCGAGTCTCGATCTTTTTAGCGACCGAGCTGAAGAACCTCTCTTTCGTGCAGAGGGGACCGGGTCTCGCCTCGGGATGGTACTGGACCGCCTCTATCCCCAGGTAGCTGCTCTTGATCCCCTCCACGGTCCCGTCGTTGGCGTTGATCTGGGTGATCTTAAGGCCCGTCCCCTCGGCCGACTCGGGGCGGAGGGCGAAGTTGTGGTTCTGGGAGGTGATGTAGACGATCCCGCTTGCCAGGTCTTTCACCGGCTGGTTTCCGCCGTGGTGGCCGAACTTGAGCTTGTAGGTCTCGGCCCCCAGGGCGAGGCAGATCACCTGCAGGCCAAGGCATATCCCATAGATCGGCTTTTCTCCTGCGAAGTGTTTCACCGCCTCGATGGCCCTCGTCGCCTGCTCTGGGTCGCCCGGTCCGTTGGATAAGAAGATGGCGTCGGGCTCGTACTTCTCGATCTCCGAAACCCTCGCGTCCGATGGCACCACCACGATGTCGAACCCCTGGCAGGCCATGGTGTCCAAGATGTTCCTCTTGATCCCCAGGTCCATCATCACTACCCT
>JBFESM010000180.1:0-4164 GCA_041548445.1 Methanothrix sp.
GAGAAGGCGGGGGTCTTTGTGACCCTCCATGAAGATGGCGATCTTCGAGGATGCATAGGCTACCCGGAGCCGGTGATGGAGCTTGGAAGGTCGATAGTCGACTCGGCGATCAACGCTGGCGCAAACGACCCTCGTTTTCCGAGGGTCAGGACAGAAGAGCTTACCAAAATCGAGATCGAGGTGACGATTCTAACGCCACCGAGGCCCTACGACGTCAGAAATCGGGACCTTCCGAGTGCCGTCAAGATCGGAAAGCATGGCCTCATCGTACGTAGGGGGATGTGGTCGGGCCTTCTCCTACCCCAGGTGGCGACGGAGTGGGAGTTCGATTCGACAGACTTTCTATGTCAGACCTGTCTAAAGGCCGGCCTTCCACCCGATTCCTGGATAGACGAGGAGACCGAGGTTCTCTACTTCGAGGGGAAGGTCTTCGCCGAGGTGGCGCCCGGGGGCGAGGTGGTGGAAAAGGAGCTGGATCAGTGCTCCTGAGGTTTGGTTTGAGGTCTCAGGTTCGCTTCTCGCTCTCTTTTTTTCTCGCCGTCTTTTTCGCCTTCGCCTTCTCTTCCTCTCTCTCCATTGCCTCTTTTGCGAGCCTAATGGCGCATAGCTCGTTGCACATGGTGCAGGTGTCGACCTCGACCCCTCGCCGGTGTCGGATCTCTCTTGCCAGGCTCGGGTTTATGGCGAGGTCGAACTGGGCGGGCCAGTCGAGATCCCTTCTGGCCACCGCCATCTTTCTGTCCCAGAGGCGAACCCGATCTTTTATTCCGGGCTTTGCAAGGTCAGCCGAGTGGGCTGCGATTCTGGTGACCACCGTTCCCTCGAAGATGTCCTCTTTCGTTGGGAGGTCCAGGTGCTCGCTGGGGGTGGTGGCGCAGAGGAAGTCAGCCCCGCTCATCCCGGCGATCACGCCCCCGATGGCGGCGGTGATGTGGTCGTAGCCTGGGGCGATGTCGGTGACGATCGGCCCCAAAAGGTATAGGGGCGCGCCGTCGGTTACGTACTTCATCGCTTTTACGCTCGTCTCGATCTCGTCGGCGGGAACGTGGCCCGGCCCCTCCACCATCGCCTGGACCCCGGCCCGTCTCGCTCTGTCGACGAGCTCGCCGAGCATTATGAACTCCATGTACTTCGCCCGGTCGCTGGCGTCATCGATGCATCCGGGGCGCAGGCCGTCGCCGAGGCTGAGGGTCAGCTCGTGCTCTCTTGCGATGTCGAGGAGGTGGTCGTACTCGGCGTAGTAGGGGTTATCCTCGCCGGTCTCGCTCATGTACTTGAGGGTGAGAGAGCCTCCCCTGCTCACGACGCCCATGATCCTGTGGCTCTCCTTCAGCCTTTCAAAGGAGTTCAAATTGACGCCGACGTGGACGGTCACGAAGTCGACGCCGTCTTTCGCCTGCCGTTCAAGAGCGTCGAAGAGCCCCTGGCTTGTGAGCTTTCCCTCGACCTCGGCCTGGTATATGGGGACGGTCCCCACCGGGATTTTTACGGCTTCGAGGACCCGTCGCCTGATCAGGTCCAGGTCGCCGCCGGTGGATAGGTCCATCACGGTGTCAGCTCCGGCCTCCATCGCCACCACGGCCTTCTCGACCTCGGCCTCGGGGTCGGCGACGCCGCGAGACGAGCCCAGGTTGAGGTTGACCTTGGTGGTGAGGGTCTCTCCGATCCCGATGGGGTCGATCTTTCGCCGGACGTTCCTGGGGATCACCACCCGGCCGCGGGCCAAGAGGCGCGTCAGCTTCTCGGGATCGACCCCTTCTTTTCGGGCCACGATCTCGACCTCGTGTGGGGTCCTCCCCTTTTTCGCGTCTTCGATCAAAGTCATGATACCAACTAACTAATATATTGAAGGAATTGCACTTATCTTATGGGGTGATTTGTTTGGTGGAAGTGCATAAGGTTAACGGCGGTGGTCATTCTCACGAGGGGAACGTCTACCTGATCATCGACGAGGTGCCGGTTCTGATCGATGCCGGGAGGAACGCCGAGGCGATCCTCAAGAACGTCGAGAAATTCGTCGATCCCAAGAGAATCGAGTTCATAATCCTCACCCACTGTCATCACGACCACACCGCGGGAGTCCCGGTCCTCAAGGAGGCGACGGGCGCGAAGGTTCTGATCGGCGAGGATGAGGTCTGCGACCTTGGAGACGACATCGCAACAGGATCTTACCTCTACGAGGAGGGCCCGTCCGAGTTCGAGGTCGATGGGACCCTGGAGGAGGGGGACGTAGTAAACCTCGGCGAGTGGAGCCTTGCGGTGCTCCAGACTCCGGGCCACTCGCCGGGCTCGATAGCCCTCTACGAGCCGAAGGCTAAGGTCCTCTTTTCCGGCGACACCCTCCTTCCCCACGGAAACATCGGGAGGACCCGCCGGTCGGGGGAGGCGGTAAAAGAGCTGGTCAAGTCGGTCGAGCGGCTGGCAGGCCTTGAAGTCCTTGTCCTCTACCCTGGCCACATGGAGCCGACGGACGAGAAGGTGGGCGAGCAGATGAGAACGAGCCTAGAGTTTGCAAAGACGATTCACTGAATCTAGCGAAGCCGAACCGCCGCCTATTTTTGCCATCCGGTGAAACGAACCCATCATGCTGGACGACGTCTTCGATCTCGCCTTCCTGGTCGGATTTATAGCGGCCTCGCTGATCCGGGCCTATTGGCTCAAAAGAATTCCCAACTGGTGGCGACGGCTGGATAAAGTCGCTGACGACCGCGAGCGGGGGCAGGATCGGCCGCTGATGCTACTCACGACCCTGGGGATGATCGTCGTTCCCTTCCTCTACCTTTTTACGACCAGGCTGGACTTTGCGGACTACACCCTGCCAGCCACGGCGAGCCTCGTGGCGGGCTCCCTGGGGGCCGCCCTCTTCCTCCAGGCTCTCTGGCTTCTGTGGCGGTCGCACGCAGACCTTGCCGGGAGCTTCTCGCCGGGGCTCCAGATCAGAAAGAACCACGTGCTCGTTACCAAAGGCGTCTACGAGCAGATCCGCCACCCTATGTACGCGGCGCACCTCCTCTGGGCCGTCGCTCAGCTTCTCCTCCTCCAGAATTGGATCGCGGGCCCCGCCTTCCTGGTGGCGTCCCTTCCTCTGTACGTCGTGCGGATCCCGTGCGAGGAGGAGATGATGGTGGGCGAGTTCGGCGAGGAGTATCGGCAGTACATGGAGAGGACCGGGCGGGTGGTGCCGAGGTGGCGGGGATAGCCGCCGGGGTCGATTCGGAGGGATTATTTGGTTCAGGAAGTCGAAGCTGGCGAATCTGAGGTCGAAGATTTAGACCGGCTCTCTAAAGAGACGAGGGAGGAGGGCGTTTCGTGGAAGAGTCTCAAGGCGGAACTCGGATTATGAGGCTATGCCTGGCGCAAGAGGCCCCCGGCGGCGTTGCCATCGGTCGCGCCCCTTTCCGGTCACATGGAGGGGGCGTGGCATGCGATCCCGCAGATCGGAGGTAGAGCGTCAGGGCCGGAAGGCCACAATCCCTTCCGCATTTTTCCCAACACGCTTTCTTGCTCCAAGTCGGAGAGATCGCAGGCCTCGCGTGGAGGCTCGCCCTGCCCAAAAGTCGGTGGTATCTGACGAAGTGGAGATCGAGATGAGGGTGAAGATGGTCTTTCAGGACGATGGGGAAATAAGAAATATAAAAGGGATAAGGGGATTATCCACCTACGACGCCGAGTCCGCCGTATCCATCGGGAGCTCGGTCGAGTTCAGAAGTCCGCCGAAGTAAGCCTCAAAGCCTGCAGGTACTTCAAATTCCGAATCCGAGCCTTCCGACATATCGGATTCCGAATCCAGAACCACCGTTTCCATTTCTACTTCGACCTCATTCATAATCCCTTCGAGGCTCGTCCCGCGGTCCAGATAGAGGTCTACGCTCTCGGCGCTGCCCTCTTCCTCCAGGCCCTCTGGCTTCTGTGGCGGTCGCACGCTGACCTTGCCGGGAGCTTCTCGCCGGGGCGTCAGATCAGAAAGGACCACGTGCTCGTTACCAAAGGCGTCTACGAAAATATCCGCCACCCGATGTACGCGGCGCACCTCCTTTGGGCCGCGGCCCAGCTTCTCCTACTCCAGAACTGGACCGCGGGTCCCGCCTTTCTGGTGGCGTCCCTTCATCTGTACGTCGTGCGGATCCCGCGTGAGGAGGAGATGATGGTGGGCGAGTTCGGCGA
>JBFESM010000181.1:0-4100 GCA_041548445.1 Methanothrix sp.
ACTCGGAGAAACGGGTGGCGATCATCTACTACAATCACGGCGGCGGCAAGAACAACATCGGTGCCAGCTACCTGGACATCTCTCAGAGCATACCCCTTCTCCTCTCGAAGATGAACGAGAGCGGGTACTATCTGGGCGAGGAGGAGCTTCCCACCACCGGCAAGGAGATCATAGATATGTTCATCGCCAGTCGCAACGTTGGCACGTGGGCTCCCGAAGAGCTCCAAAAGGTGGTGGAGTCTGGGCACGTTGAGCTTGTGCCCGTGGACGACTACCTGGAATGGTACAACGGGACGTACGGTGAGGTGCCGGAGAGCGTGCGCATCGAGATCGAGGAGTGGTGGGGGGCGCCGCCAGGCGAAGGAGGGATGGTCTACAACGGCCAGTTCGTCATACCGCTTCTCAAGTTCGGAAACGTGGTGCTCGCACCCCAGCCGATGATCGGCAGCCAGATGAACGAAGAGACGCTCTACCACAACACCTCTGTCCCGGTCGGCCACCAGTACTTCGCCTTCTATCTGTGGCTCGACGACGAGTTCGATGCAGACGCAATCATCCACTTCGGAACTCACGGAACTCAGGAGTGGCGTCCAGGAAAGCAGGTCGGACTATCACGATACGACTATCCACCGCTTCTGGTGCAGGACATTCCCGTAGTCTATTCGTACATCATGGATAACGTGGGCGAAGGAACGCAGGCAAAGCGCAGGGGCAACGCCGTGATGATCGACCATCTCACGCCACCAATCGTCTCGTCGGGGCTTTACGACGAGTTTCTCGCTCTCGCCGACAAGATCGAATCTTACGAAAGCGCGATAGATCCCGCGCTCAAGCAAACGTTCCGAAAGTCCATCGTCGAGCTGTACGACTCTTTGGGTCTGGTGCTCGACTTAAACGTCACCACCATTCAGCTGACAGATATGAACGAGGTCGAGTTCGGCGACTTCCTTGATACCAGGCTGCACGACTATCTGCTTGAGCTGCGAGATGAGACCGTCCCCTACGGGCTGCACGTCTTTGGCGTTCCGCCAAACGGCGCCGGCAAGGTGGGAATGGTCAAATCGATGCTCAGGGACTCTTACATCGAGCACGTGGAGAACGTCACGGGCGAAGACTCCGGATTTTCGACGAACAGCAGCGACAGAGCTGAAGAGCTTCTCTTTGAGGTTTTGATCAACGGCACCGATATCGTGACGGCCCAGAACGCCGTGCTCGGAGGGTCAAGCGCCGATGTCACGTCCGATATCGAGCTGGCCACCGATTATGCAGAACGGCTGGACCTATCCACAAGGGAGATGGATAACACGCTCCGGGCGCTATCAGGAGAGTTCATCCGCTCTGAGCCAGGCGGCGATCCCATAAGAAGGCCCGACGCCCTACCCACAGGCAACAACTTCTACAGCTTCGATCCTCGCATGATACCAAACGTTGAGGCCGAACTGATGGGCATGGAGCTTGCCAATTCGTTCCTTGAAATTTACAAAGAAGCTCACGGCGAGTATCCAGAGAAGGTGGGATGCGTCCTCTGGAGCGTTGAAACGATGCGCCACCAGGGCGTCTTCGAGGCCCAGATATACGGACTTCTGGGCGTCAAGCCTGTTAGAAGCTGGGGCCGGATCGTGGACTTCGAGGTCATACCGCTCGAAGAGCTTGGCAGGCCTCGGATCGACGTGGTTCTCACGCCCTCGGGCCTCTACCGAGATACTTTCGCAAACCACATAGAGCTCTTCGACCAGGCGATACGCACAGTGGCAGAGCTCGACGAACCCCCGGAGATGAATTATGTATTGGCAAGATCTGAGGCGATACGGGAATCGCTCCTGGAAGAGGGGTACGACAACGAGACCGCCCATCTCCTCTCTCGGTCGAGGATATTCATCGATGCGCCCGGCACCTACGGCGGTGGCGGAATCGCCGAGGTGGCGGACGCCAGCCACACATGGGAGAACGAAAGCAAGGTTGCCGATCGGTACATCTCGGGTCAGGGTTACGTCTACGGAGGAGGGCTCTGGGGCGAGCCGAACGAGGACCTTTTCCGCCTCAATCTGGAGACTGTGGACGCGGCGGTCCACAGCGACTCGTCCAACCTCTACGGGCTCATGGACAACGACGATATGTTCCAGTACTTCGGAGCGATGGCGTTGGCGGTGAGGGACCTCCGCGGCGAGACCCCGGAGATGTACATAACCGACCTACAGAGCGTCGACAACGTCGAGATGAAGTCGCTGGAAGGTGCTTACAGGCTTGAGCTTCGTGCCCGGTATTTCAACCCCAAATGGATAGAGGGGATGATGGAGTACGATTACGCCGGCGCTCGGGAGATGGACCACTTCGTGGAGTACCTGTGGGGTTGGGACGTTACAATGCCCGAGATGGTCTCTGAAGACGACTGGGACCGGGTCTACGACGTCTACGTGGCGGACAAATACGATCTGGGAATCAAGGAGTTCTTCGACGAGAACAAACCCTACGCTCGCCAGTCGATGACCGCAAGGATGCTCGAGGCGGCGAGAAAGGATTACTGGCATCCCACCGAGGAGATGAAGCAGGAGCTTGCAGAGCAGTACGAGCAATCAGTGGAGGAGTACGGCGTAACATGCTGCCACCACACCTGCGGCAATCCTCTGCTGAAAAGCTACATGGAGGGCATAATTACAGGCACAGAGCCGGAGAAGGCAAGCTCCAGCAGCACGAGCAAGGGCGGCGAGTCCAGCAGCCACCCTTACACCCAGGACCAGCCCGTGTCCGGCACCTCCAACCAGACCCGCTCCTCAGGGGTGGGTGTTAGCAGCGCAGAAAAACCCGTCGAATCTGAATCCATTCAGGGCGAGGTTTCGGGGTTTGTGATGGAAAACGTGTTGGAGAAAACCAGCATGCCCTCGATATCGGGAGAGCCTCTGATGGGGATCGTTCTCGTCCTCTTCATCCTTCTGGTAATCGGGGCGGGTTTCAGGAGAAAGAAGTAGCGCAAGCTCGACAGTGTTCTATTTCGTCTTTGACTTCGGCAAAGACGAATCCCAGATCGAAGATCTGGGGCTTCTGCCGTCCGACATTTCGACCTAAGCGAAGTCCGAAACACTTAAATCAAATTAGTTTACTCAAAATCAAGACAATTTGTCTGGTGATGCTGATGTCTTGGAGATTCACGGATCTGTCATTGCTATCATTGTTGTTTGCGGCCCTTTTGGTCGGCGCGCCTTTCCCCTCGTTGGCGCAGTTGGACAACTTTACAGCTGAAAGCCCTGAAACGAACTTCACTGAAACGAACAAATTTTTGTTCGTATTGGGAACCGATTTTAACGAGTTAGCTCTAAAAAAAGCGGCTTCGAACCCCTCGATAACTTCAGAGTTGAACGTCGCCGTATTCACCATCAACGACGCCCTACCAGACGAAATTAACTTCTCGGACTATGCCGTCGTCTTCATCGAGTCTCAGGATGAGGCCCTGGTGGACGGGTGGAGTACGCGCATAAACGACTCCAAGCTCATCGGAGTCAGGTTCATAGGATACAACCTCTCCTCCAACGTCACCTTCCCCAACGTCGACCTATCCTCGGCCAACTACACCGAGATCGAGAGACACTGGGTTCAGGGCGGAGAGGCCAACATGAAGAACATGTTCAAGTTCATGGGACAGAAGTTCTGCGGCGT
The DNA here is from genome assembly GCA_041548445.1 of Methanothrix sp. Taxonomy (GTDB): domain Archaea; phylum Halobacteriota; class Methanosarcinia; order Methanotrichales; family Methanotrichaceae; genus Methanocrinis. The sequence continues at coordinate 3,652 of JBFESM010000181.1, forward strand.
GTGGGCGGACGAAACGGTTCCAGAACCTGAACTTTTGCGCCCGAAGGTCAGCATAACTTTCGTCGCCAACTTGCCGACCAATATATATTATCTTAATGAAGTAATCTCTGAGAATAGCATCGTAACAGATCTCTTCGATGTCACTGTGATGGATTGTATGGATGGTGAAAAGGTTGCGTCAAAACTTGCGAACCTATCCGATCAGGACGTCATCATGCTGTACATGGTGGGTTACATCGAGCTTTCAAAGTTCAAGGACGCCCTCCTAAATGCCAAGGCCAATGGTGCACAAATCGAACATGCTCAATAAAATATTATTTCATACCGTGTTATAAATTAAGTCTGCCAACCTTGGGAAATTGTCCCGAGATGAAAATATTCCATTAAGATAGTGGAAGAAGTTGACATCCTGCTTACGGCATGTATCCATTATAGAGAACATGTTCTCC
>JBFESM010000182.1:0-4079 GCA_041548445.1 Methanothrix sp.
GAGTACGTCAAGGAGTTTCGGGACAACACACTGAAGATCAGGATCGGGGATGCCGCTGAAGACGTCCGGTTCTATCACGAGGTCGACGGGATCCAGTTTTACAGGTACGTGATGGACGTCGTCGGAAAGAAGAGATGAGGCGGAGAGGATGACGACGATCCGGGTGGTGGCCCACTGCCTCCTGAACCCTGAGACGAGGCTCGCGGGCCTATCGCCCGTCGTCTTCAAGCCCCAGCCGCCCCTGATCCAGCTTGCCTGCCCCGAGGCAGGAATCCTCGGCCTTGACCGCTGGGCCGTCACCAAAAACCAGATAGACATCCCCTCCTACAGGCGGCGCTGCCGCGAGATCTTCAGCCACCAGGCTGACCTGATCGAGCAGTTCGCGAAGAAGGGATACGAGATCGAGGTGGTCGGAGTTGCCGACAGCCCCAGCTGCGGGATTAATTCCACCACATCAGGCTATACAGGTGGAAAGATCCGGCCGCAGGATCACAGTCACGTTTCCGGGATGGGGGTCTTCATGGTAGAGGTGGCTGAAGAGCTTGAGAGGAGGGGCATCACCTTCCGCCTCCTAGAGGCTGGAAGAAGAGACGAAGATACTGGGACATAGCCATCGTCCCACGATGAGCCTCACCAAAAAGATCATTCCGGGGCCGCCCAGCCAAATAACCTCGTGAAGGCGGACGCCGGAAGCTGTGCAAAGTCAGATCAGAACCGCGTTCCGACTTGGACGGATGGCTAGGGGTTCTCTTTTAGCTTCAGCTGGAACTCAAGCTCCCTCCTCGCAGGATCATGCTTATACTGCACCTCAAGCTTTATCGGCTCCGCCGGGCTCACTCCCAGAATCCAACCCTCGGATGAGGCCTCTACTCTTCCCCCACCCACGATCTCGTCGGCAAGGCTCCGAAGGGTGCTCGCCACCTCACCAGCGGTCATGTAGAACTCCTGCTCAAACTTCTCTCCGCCCGTGGGGCTTCCCTTGGATTTGCCGAGCCTTCCGTTTATTCCGACCATAGAATATCACCTGGTTTCGTCTCTGGCTTGGTTGATAAAAATGTTTTCAATATCGAGGACACTATTGTGGATACCTTTCGATAAATATATGCCAACTTTTCCAACCCTAGCCAAATCCGTTTATCTCAAGATGTCGTCGAGGGCGGCTATGAGCTTCTCATAGGTCGCATGGATGTGCTCAGGGATTACCCTAGTGTCCGCGAAGACGGGCATGAAGTTGCAGTCGCCAGACCACCTCGGAACGATGTGGAGGTGGATGTGACTTGCGATCCCCGCCCCTGCACACTCGCCCATGTTTATCCCGATGTTGAAGCCGTCGGGGTTCATCGTCCTCTTCAAAATCTCGACCCCCAGGTCGGCGAGCTCCAGAAACTCGGCCCACTCCTCCGGGCTCCAGCCGGAGAGGTTCGATGTGTGGCGGCGGGGAACCACCATCATGTGGCCATTGTTGTAGGGGTAGGCGTTCATGATGATGAAGTGGTGACTGCCCCTGAAGAGTATCAGGTTCTCAGCGTCTCGATCCTCATCGATCTTCTCGCAGAAGATGCATCCGCCCGACTTGTCGCTGAGGATGTACTCCATCCTCCAGGGTGCCCATAAAGTCTTCAAGACCTCTTCACCACCTTTCCATCCATCATATCCTCTCCCCCTTTCATCTCCTATCTATCAAAAAAGACCTTCCTTCCCACCACTTTGGGCCTGCCCTCGATGAAGAGCTTGAGCGCCTCGGGGTAGGCCCTGTACTCCGCCTCCTGGACCCTCGCCTTCAGGCTCTCGAAGGTGTCGTCGTCTCTGACCTCCACGGGAACCTGGAGGATTATGGGGCCGTGGTCGACGTCCTCGTCCACCAGGTGGATCGTCGTCCCCGTCACCTTGACGCCGTAGTCGAGGGCCTGCTGAAAGGCGTCAAGACCCCGAAAGGCGGGGAGAAGAGCGGGATGGATGTTGATCGTCCTGTTCTTGTAGTGTCGGACGAACTCCGGGGATAGTATCCTCATGTACCCTGTGAGGACGACGAGGTCGACCCCGGCGCGGTCCAGATGGCCGATTAGGATATCGTCGTACTCGGCCCTGGTGAGGCCGGATGGATCCAAAAAATGGGCATCTATCCCTCGATCGCGGGCTATCCTCAGGGCTCCAGCATCCTTCTGGTCTGCCAGGACGACTGCAACCTCTGCGGGCAGATATTTCGAACGGGCCGCCTCGATGATGTACCTCGCGTTCTCCCCGCGACCGGAGGAGATGACCCCGATCCTGGTGGTCAACGCCAACCGCGCTCCGAAAAGAAGCTCGACTTCACTTCGAGAGGGTGATCTCGATGGCCGAGACGTTCGTCTCTCCACGATCGGTATTCATGGTCTCGGTGGAGATCTGGATGTCCTTGACGTTGACGTCGCCCAAAAAGCGGCTTCTTGAGACCTCTGCGACGTCCACAGCTCTTGATATCGCTCGTCCCCTGGCCATGACCCTCACCTCTTTGGCGCCGCTGTTGAACTGGGTGACCACTGCCAATACGTAGTTCATCACTGGTTTATTGCCGACGAATACCACATCATCTTCTGCCATGTACCATCACCACTTTGGAACTAACAGCTCTGAGATCATTGATGGTTCTGATCGTTTACTACATAAAGTTAATGATTTGGTCAGAGATATCTTCCCCTAGCCTCGATCTCCCTGACCCGCTTTAAAACATCTCCGGCCCTGGAGTAGGTTTTGGCATAGCCCCGACCGAAAGCCTCGATGAGCATCTCGGAATGGTCATGGGTGCTCTTCACAGTCTGGAAAAACACGTGGACGTCCACCCCCTGGGCCTCGAGCCCCTTGTCGTGGAAGGCGAGGCCAAAGTCGATGAAGTATATCTTCTCCCCCTTGAGGATCATGTTGGATGTGGTGAGGTCGCCGTGGACGATCCCGCATGCGTGGAGCCTTCCGACCAGCTCTCCCACCTTCTCGGATATGTCAGGGTCGATCACATCCTTCAACTTCGCCCCCTCGATGTGCTCCATGGTGAGGCTGAACTGATCGACGTCGAGGACGATCGGCGTTGGAACCCCGCACCTTCGAGCCTCGGAGATTATCCGGGACTCCATCACCGTCCTCTCGCGCCTGATCCTCTCGTCGAGGGCCGGCATCCTGTACCCCTTCGGCCTTCTCCATTTCGTCACCCGGTCCCCGTCCCTGGTAATTACCGCCTCTGCGCCTCTGCCGATCTCCTCAGCCATCAATTCGTCCCCCTCCCAAAGCCTTCCACGCCTCGACGAGCCCCAGGCAGCCTGTGATCATCATGTCCCCGCCCGGGGCTGCGGAGACGACGGGACCCAGTTTTTCGAGGAGGCCAGACCCGAGGAACCTCTCCCTGTTGGGCCCGGTCACCACCACCGACCTGATCTTTCCGGCCCCTGGAGCCTCCACCACATGGGCCCCGTGGCCTCCGTCCTCGAAGACCTCGCTGTCGGCCAAAGTCCCATCGCAGAGCCGCTCCGAGAAGCGGAGAAGCTTATCTGCCGTCAGGGCCGAGGTGTGGTGCTCGAAGAGGGCCGTGATCCTCTCGTCGGCCACCACCGCCCCGACGGTGTGGCCGTTTCCGGCGTTCAAAACCAGAGCAGGTTCCACGCTGCGGGGATCCAGGATCGCGCCGAAGATCGCGGCAGGGCCCGTGTCCATGATCATCGGGCGAAGGCCTGCACGATCCAGCATCTCTTTGAGGGCGCCCATCCGATTGAAGAGGGGCGGAGGTTCGAGATATGCGAAGGACCGAAGGTCGCCCCCCGAATCGAGAATTTTCGCCATCTCCTCGAACCTCACGATCCTGTTGCTCCTGTTGGGGGAGCGACCGTGGTCCTGGACGGCGACGGCCACGTCCTTTGGCATATCAAGGCAGAACGTCTCAAAAGTCGCCTTTATGGCCGAGATGTCGATGTCCGCCATCTCCACGTCGCAGGTGATCGGCGCGTAGGTGGAGTGATTGACCTCCGTCGTCCAGTTGTTCGCCGGGTCGGAGGGGCTCGTCACGTCGAGCGTGTAGCGGGGGGCGAACCAGGAGAGGAGGATCTCGTCACCCC
>JBFESM010000183.1:0-4060 GCA_041548445.1 Methanothrix sp.
AAGATGGGGATATCCCAGCCGGCCTGGCGGATATTTTTGGCGATGATGGACTGGGCCGGCACAATGGACCAGTTGACCACCGCCTGCACCTGTGGATTGGCCTTGATCTTGGCCACCAGCGAGGTTAAATCCGTGGCGTTCTTGTCATAGGTTTCTTTTTCGACAATGGTAATGCCGTATTCCGGGGCAATTTTCAGCAGCTGGTCCTTGCCGGCCTTGCCGAATCCCGTATTGCCGGTCAGCACGGCGATGCTGGTGATGGACATCGCGTTCATGGTCATGAAAATCCGGTGGGCGGCAAAACTGTCAGTGGGGGCGGTTTTGAACACATGGGGCGTAACCGGCTTGACGATCAGCTCGGCCGAGGCGCAGGAGATGAGAATAACCCCGGCATTCTCACAGATTTTCTTGATCTTCAGGCTCTCGCCGTAGAGGCGGCGAGCCTCCCCCAGGTCGCCTGTATCATGTGCTAGCATTCCAAGTTCGTGCAGCGACTTCGAAACCCCGCTCTTGTCGCCCGTATCCTGGAATATCTTCAGGCTCTCGCCATAGAGGCGGCGAGCCTCCTCCAAGTCACCTGTATCGTATGCCAGAATCCCAAGCTGATGCAGTGACCTCGACATGCTATTCTTGTATCCCATATCCTGGAATATCTTTAGGCTTTCACTGTAAAGGCGGCGAGCCTCCGCCAAATCACCGGTATGATATGCCAGAATCCCAAGCTGATGCAGCGACCTTGCCACCCCGCCCATATCGCCAAGTTCCCGTGATATCATCAGGCTATCACTGTGGAGGCGGCGAGCCTCCGCCAAATCGCCAGTTTCGTAAGCAAGCCCCCCCAGATAATGCTGCGACCTTGCCACGCCCCCCTTATCGCCAAGCTTCTCGCAAAGTCTCAATTCTTGCTCGAAATATTTTGATGCACTGTCGTATTCACCTAGATGGTAAGATAATTCACCCAATTCATTCAGGATCTTAGTAGTTTCCCTATCATCCGTTATCTTTTGGAGGATGTATTCGTTTATCCGCTTCCGCCTGAGAATATCGTCTTTGTTCTGATATTGGAGAGATGTGGCCAGGGCGTCGCCAGCCTCGAAAGCTGGGCCTCGATCGCGTCCTTTCAGTTCGTGGTAGTTCCCCCTGTACCTCCAGAAATCTGGCGCTTTTCGTATCACGTCGTCGAGAAAGCTCTGGCTCAGAAATACGATGCTCGGAACTCCAGCGTCGTAAAAGAGCTCTCTGAAGTTGTTCAGCGCATCCACCAGGTCCTCGGTGAGCTTTTCGGGCATCGTCCAGATCAGCACCTCGGCACCGCCGAAATCCTCGCGCTTAAGGTTCCGGATTACGTCTTCGCCTTCTTTTACAAGAATCACTTTTGACGGGAATCTATCTCTCAAAACCCGAATGATCCCGTCCCTGTAGGCGAGGGCGTTGACGACGCAAAGTACGAGATTGCCCACCCCCTTCGAGACCTCCAGCTCCGCTATGATGGTGTCGATCTCTTCCAGGTCTTCGGCTCTTGCATCTTCGATTCTAGCGCCTTCCGTCCCGGCTTCTTCTATTCTCGTCTCTTCCATTTTTCCACCAAGGGCAGAAGCAGCGGGTCTACGTCGCACCATCTTCCGTTCTCGTCCTCGTACTCGACGGCAGTGAGGCTGAAGAGCAACTCGCGACTTACGCCGTCGTCCTTGTCCAGGTCACGGGCCTCTTTCGATTCGTGGATCTCCAAAGCCCTCCGCTTGTGAGCCTCGGTGAGGGTTCTGTCGTAAGTCCGCCTCAGCTTCTCAAGAGCGCTCTCCACATCCTCTTTCGCGATCTTATCTCTCTTGTTTCTGTACGCCTTTATCGTGGCATCTCTCATGATCGAGACGAACTCCGAGAGCTTTCCGGTGGATAGGATCGCCTCATCCAGAACAGCATCATCAATCAGGTCCTCCATCCGCCTTTTTACTACATCCCTGTAGAATTCCAGGTTCGTTTCGTTTCTACTGCCATCTTTGTTGATCACCGGAAGCTGCGGCAGGATTATGGCGTCGTCGAAGGCAGGCCTGACGTTCTCGAAGTAGGGGTTGAAGGTGAGGGGGATCGGGAAAGTGTAAACTACAAAACAGCTAGGCTGGGCGAGAAGCTCATAGTTTTTATAGAAGAACTCCTCCGCCTGCTCGACGCGGGTGAGCTTGTCCAGGTCGTCGACGATGACGACGAGCTTCTTTCCGGTCTTATCCTCGACGTCGACGATCAGCCCGTTTAGCCTCTGGATGAGGTCGCTTATCTGCATCTCAAGCTCTTTTCTGACAATCTCCCTGGTCTTCGCTTCTCGCCCCAACTTCAGCAGTATTATTTGGGAGAATGGCAAAGAGAGTCCTGCTGACTTTGACTTGGCGATCTCCTCCTCTTTGACTTTGGTGACACGCTTTATGAAGTCCTTGAAGTCCTCTTCGATGTCCCGGTTGAGCTTCACGCCTTCGGCCTCGGCGGTATAGTAGATCATCAGGGCCATTGAGACGAAGAAGTCTCGAAAGTCGAAGTCGCTGACGTTCAGCTGGTCGCGGATTGAATAGCTGACCACCAGAAACCGGTCGGGATCGATCATATCCAGAAGCCGGTTCAGCTCCGTGCTCTTCCCCGATCCCCTGAACCCGAGAAAGAGATACTTCTCCATCCGATCCGAGATGTGGATCCGGTCCCTCAGCTCCTCGATAGGAGATGGTGCCTTAGCCGGCCTCTCGACGTAAAAATCCCTGAACTCCTCCTCGGATTCTAGCGGCTCCACCACCAAATTGTTGTAGGCCTCTTTCAAGTTCTTCGCCTTCGGCATATCGATAATCCCCTCCGCTCCAAGATCAGATCGCGTTCACCATAAAGAAATGACCCAATGCTCAATAAATCTACTCTCTTCGGGTGGACCGAAAAATCCGCCCAAGGGCACTCCCACCTTAGAGGCAGCGCCATCAAAAAAGGTATTTGAGGCAGACCCACCTCTCTCTGCCGGCCCATCCTCGCTCAGACGACCTTCTTGCCCGCGGTTGGACCCCACATGGCGTTGTAGATCTCCTCGACCTTCACCACCACGGCGGCCTTGGCCGGGAGCTTGTTGTTGACGGCGAGGACCCACTTGACCATCTCGTCGAAGTACTTTCCTTCCTTGTAGATCGAAGCATTGCCCTTGATCTGGAAGGACTTCTTCGTCTCGGTATCGTAGCAGAGGATCGATATCTTGGGGTTTTCTGCAAGGTTTGCCGCGGTCTTGTAGAAGAAGTTGTCTCCGATCATGATCGTCTCGTCGTCGAGAACCTTCAGGAACCCGACGTAGACGACGTTCGGGGTGCCGGAGGCGTCGGCGGTGGCGATGGGGGCGGGCTTCTGCTTCTCCAGGGTCGCTCTAACATCTGCTGGCATCTTGACCATTTAGATCACCTTCGTTCAAATAGAATATCAATATATTTATTCTTTGCGCCGGAAAAGGGTGCTGCCAAGTGAGCTTCGTGAAAGCTCCGTTAGAGCCCGCCCTGAGGCTGCAATGATGATCGGATGAAAGCACCCACCGTCAGATAAATTATTCAAATCAATTGTTCGCCGAAAGGCTTTCGCTAGAGGCGACCAGTGCTGGCTGAAAGGCTGTCCATATTGCGACCAATACAATCAACCCACCTGCCGAAACAAACAACAGTGTCAAATTCCAGGCGCCCACCGCCCCCGATATAGCTTGAGAGACGGGAACTAATCCGGCGCTTGACAACATCAATAAACTCATGATTCTGCCCAGCATCATTTTAGGGGTGCGGGTTTGTATCCAGGTGAACAGGATGAGGGTGACATAACCATTGCCAAGACCGAGCAGCAGCATCAACCCAAAATCCACCCAGGTCAAATTGATGAATCCTACAACTCCCGTCACCATCCCAAAAACAGCCAGCAAAGCAATCAGCAAAAGACGCATTGTCCGGCTGGTTGGCCTTGGGAGCGCTCCAGCCAACAGAAATCCGCCTAAATTACCACCTGCAAAGCCGGACATCAAAAGCCCAAACGCCACTGCTCCTTCGGCTAACCGCTGATCGGC
>JBFESM010000184.1:0-4036 GCA_041548445.1 Methanothrix sp.
ACCCTCCCAAGAGTATGGCCGAGGCCCCGTCCACGTCACCGGGTATGATCGCGTCGTAGGCGTCTTTCAGGACTACCTCGACGCCCTCGATCGTCTTTGCACCCTCGGCTATCGTCTCCGCCATCTTCTTTGTCCGGCCGATGCCACTTGCGTATATTATTGCCATTTTAGCCATCGAAATCCCCGAATATAATCTGATCGTCTGTTATAACTAGTTTATTGATAGATAGGTGATTTGATAGTAAAATCCTCTTCAAGCATGTCATTATTTTCCAAATACTCAGGAGATTTGGGGAAGATATCGATCTAATTCTTTTCGTGAGTTGTTCTCGAAGAAAAGTCTCTGAAATTCGATTCAGTCTTGATGATGCGTTGGTCGTGTTTGATTCGGGAGTCTGGCGCGCCAAGCGCTGGAGTTGGTATCGAAGGTTATCTCGGACTTTCAGATCGGGTCTTTTGAACGGAACGTTTCAAGTGGTGGGAATATGACCTTTCGGGTCCTCCAAAAACCGAGATTTCTTTCAGGAAACTATATGTATTCTCAGATCTATTTCAAGCTCGAATAATAATGCCAGGCCGGACATCGGCCTGCGTGTTAAATATATTTAACACAAAGGGGAAATATAAGTGAAAATCTCGGTATTTGTAGATGGAGCAAACGTCTTTTACATGCAGAAGGATGAGCTTAGATGGTGGATCAACTTCGAGAAGCTTCTCAGGTGGATCGAGGATAAGACCGGCGGAGAGATCGTCGACGCCTACTACTACGTTGGTGAGGAGAACCCTCCAGACACGAGGCAACAGGGCTTCTTGACAGCCCTCGCGGACATCGGCTACTCGATCATCACCAAAGAGCTCAAGATAATCGTTCTCGACGACGGCAGGGAGATTAGGAAAGCGAACCTCGATATCGAGATCGTCCTCGACATGTTCAACACCATCGAGAACTACGATCTTGCGGTCCTCGTCAGCGGCGACGGAGATTTCGAGCGGCCTCTCAAGCTCCTTCGGGCCCGGGGAAAGAGGTTCCTCGTCATGTCCACGAAGCGGTTCATCGCCAGAGAGCTGAAAGAGGTTTCTGGGATGCACTTCATCGACTTCGAGGATATAAAGGGCGAGGTCCAAAAGGACCTTTTCTGACCTATCCTTTTCCGTTTTTGTCGTCTGTTTTACCTTTCCACAGGTCCCTCTCTATCTTTGACCGATGGGGGTTTTATAAAACATACTTCATTTTAATCTGAAGTAATTAGATCCAATACCTATATACTTGTTGCTGAATATTTCATAATTGGCCCCCCCCTCGTCTCGGAGGCCTATAGGTATGCTTTTGTGAACTCATCTATTCCAGAGGCTATGGTATATGTGGAGGTCTAATGCGTACACTCATCTCTCGCGGCGCAACCTCCTCAGCCAAAAGAGGGCCCCCTTTCAGAACCGCCAGCTTCCGCCCTCTCATCGATCAGTACCAAACTGGTCTCTGTTCGTAACCGAGCCTAACGGATTCATCGATTGCACGAATTGCCTCAATATGCTTGCCTAATTCATAGAGGGCGAAGCCTTTGTTATACCAGGCCGCGGCATACTCAGGATCGAGCCGGAGAGCCTCGTCGAAAGCCTGGAGAGCCTCGTCGCACTTGCCCTGATAATAGAGAGCACGACCTTTGTTATTCCAGGCTGCAGCTAGGTCAGGATCGAGCCGGATGGCTTCATCGAAAGCCTGGAGAGCTTCGTCGTACTTGCCCTGAGAACCGAGCGCACTGCCTTTGTTATTCCAGGCTGCGGCTAGGTCAGGATCGAGCCGGATGGCTTCAGAGTAAGCCCGGAGAGCCTCGTCGTACTTGCCCTGGATCCTGAGAGCTACTCCTTTGTTAGTCCAGCCATCGGCGTCCTCAGAAATCAGTTTCATTCTCGTCATAGTCACCCTCTGGCGAAAAGATTCTGTCGCCAAGCACGAAATACGTTTCTATACCGGCGATGGTGACGGTTCAATATGGAGCCCTCGCCCCCTCGTCGGCGAGGAGAACCCTCCAGACACGAGGCAGCAGGGCTTCCTGACTGCCCTCGCGGACATAGGCTACTCGATCATCACCAAGGAGCTGGAGATCATCGTCCTCGACGACGGCCGGGAGATAAGGAAGGCTAACCTGGACATCGAGATCGTCCTCGACATGTTCAACACCATCGAAAACTACGATCTCGCGGTCCTGGTCAGCGGCGACGGCGACTTCGAGCGGCCCCTCAAGCTCCTTCGGGCAAGGGGAAAGAGGTTCCTTCTCATGTCCACAAAAAGGTTCATCGCCCGAGAGCTGAAAGAGGTTGCAGGGATGCACTTCGTCGACTTCGAGGACATAAGGAGCGAGGTCCAAAAGGACCTCCTCTGACCTTTCTTTTTCCGTTTTTGTCGTCTGTTTTTACCTTTCCCAAATCCTTAACTGAGTCAAAGTGATCAAATGAATTAATCGCGAGGTATTCTGTGATCCACTCCTTCCTGCTATTAAATATAATTAAGACTCACTCTCTGTGTCCAATACTATGGTAGGCAACCAATTGTTTAGTTGGTCTGCCGAAATATCCTGTTCTGATAATCCTAGCACAATCTTGCGGGCCTGCACGATTATCTCATTAGTACTCACAGCGGCTCCGGGTTTGTACGCTAAGGTGGGCAGTAGTAAATCTAGTAGTTCTTTATCGAGCCACAATATGTGTTTCCAATAAGTTGTCTGTAGTTTCCAACGTTTCTCGTTAGAGTTACCAGTGTATGATGAATATACCCATTCTGCAAGAATATCGACTATTGCAGCGCTTTTTTCACGGCGCCTAATCTGTTCTTGCCTTCTTTCTGCATTTTTTGAAAATTTATCTCCTAAATAAAGTGCTACAACAGATACAACTACTGCAGATGCGAGTTCAGAATTAAAGAAATTTGATACAACTGATAGTAACTCCATAATACAACCTCCAATGTGTAACAAACACGATGGCATTAATTAATTTTAAAGTACATATAGAGTTTACATTGCCGAACTCGATAATTGAAAACTACATCATCACATTTCTGTGCCACAATTTCCAGCTTTTGCTGCAGCAGCCTCTCTGATCGTCTTTTGAGGGGAGCCGAAATACTTGTTGGCGACCTTATCCCCAATTTTCCAGGATGCAAAATTGTATTGGTGGGTCTTCGGCCCTTTCGCGGCGATCTTCTCCACCGGGCTGAGGTAGACCGTCAACGCCTCCAACCGCGCCGCGTTCCACAAGTTCTCGGTCTCGCCCTCCAGCCTGTAACCTCTACTTCCCTCGCCGCCGGCTAGCCAGAAAGCCCGATCCTCTCGGCGGCCTTCCGGCCGACCTCCGTGGGATCGACCTTGAGCCTTGCGACCCCCGACTTGATGGCTGCCCTCGCCACCGCCTCGGCGACCTTTGGCACCACCCGTCGATCGAGGGGCGACGGGATTATCTGCTCCTCTGAGATCGGCTCTGCAAGCTCTGCGATCGCCCTGGCCGCCGCCATCTTCATCTCCTCGTTTATGTCCCTCACCCGGACGTCGAGGGCCCCCCGAAAGATCCCGGGGAATCCGAGGACGTTGTTCACCTGGTTTGGAAAGTCCGACCTTCCCGTGGCGACGACCCTCGCCCCGGCCTCTTTGGCCAGGTCCGGCATGATCTCTGGGACGGGGTTGGCCATGGCGAAGACGATCGGGTCAGTGGCCATCGATTCCACCATCTCTTCGGTGACGATCCCTGGGGCAGAAACCCCGATGAAGACGTCTGCGCCCACCAGGGCGTCGGCGAGCGATCCGGTTTTACTTTTGGGGTTTGTGATACTCGCCATCTCCATCTTGGAGGGGTTGAGGTCGCTTCGCCCAGAGTGGATGATCCCTTTGCTGTCACAGAGGACGATGTCGCGGACGCCGAAGCTCATCAGAAACTTGGATACGGCGACCCCTGCCGCCCCCGCACCGCTGAAGACGACCGAGACGTCTTCAAACCTCTTTTTTGCGATCTTGAGGGCGTTGATCATGCCGGCCCCCGTCACCAC
>JBFESM010000185.1:0-4032 GCA_041548445.1 Methanothrix sp.
TCACGCCTGCCACTGCACCGACCTCGCCTCTAAGGTCGCTCTCGCCGGGGTCGCAGACCTGAAAGAGGTGGGAGTGGGCCTAAATATCGAGTACGATTAAAATTGAGGGGGGCCCGCAGAAGGTCCGCGGGCCCCGTTTTTCCTCTTCTCCGCCAAGGACCCCGAAAAGAGATCAGAGGTTCAGGGGATCGCCGAAGTCCATCCCCTCCTCGAAGTTGAGGTCCATATTCGCGTCGAAGTCGAAGCTCATGCCGTCCTCGAAGAGCTCGGGCATCTCGAAGCTCGAGTCGATCACCTTCTCCTTTCCGGCGCCGCCGCCAGCCACGGGACCGGGAACTTTCGCCTCGGCTGCCTCCGGCGTTTCTGCCGTCTCCCCCGAGGTCACGGCGGTGGGCAGGATGAAGGGCGTCTCGGGATCGCCCAGGAGATTGATCCCGTAGTAACAGTACCTCATGTTCCTGCCCTCAACGGTGTTGACAGTGCCGATGAACCTCTCCTTGGAGAGCTGGTTCACAAGGCCTATGTTTGTGGCGTTTCTGGATCCGTTGAACATCTCCTCCCAGAAGGCATAATCGAACTTCTGGGATGGGCTGTCGTTGATGTTGCTCAAATCTATCAAACCGTACCTGGTGTTGCCTATGAAGGCGAAGGCTCCGGATGGAGCGGTTACGAAGTGCTCTAGAACGCAGTCGTGGGGCAGGTAAACACCCGCAGGATCTCTGTTGTCAAAGGATGCTGCGTATCCGGCCTGAGAGTATCCGAAGAAGTACTTGTCGTTGGTGAGAGCGTCGGCGTGGTTGTAGCCCATCTTCATGACGTAGGCGACGATGTCACAGAAGTTGGATGTGCCGATGTGGTTTATGGCGTGAATGTAGTTGCCATTGATCTCATCCATCAGCTCTTTCCTGTCCCAGTCGTTCTGGTTGCAGTTGCAGTCGTCTCCGGGGTGATCCCGATCGTAGAGGGTCTGGACGTAGAATCCCTCCGGAAATACGGGCTTTATCTGGTCTTTGGAGTCTCCGCCCCACGACGAGGCCACGGTCTCGGGCGGCTGGTCTTCAGGATCGCCCTCATCGGCCTTAGGATAAACCAGAGGCTCCATGTACTCGCCGACCATCCATACGCCTGTGAGGTAGCGGTCGCTGGGGCTGGTGGACTCGTAAGCTATCGTCTTTCGCACGAAGTTGGCTAGCTCGACGTAGTTATCAACCGGAGCCCGCCCGACATAGACCTCTGCTTCCAGATCGACCCAACCGCCGCCAACGCCATCCTTTTCTTCACCGTATGTTCTGTTGCCGTTGTAGTCGTAGGTCCCGTCCAGACATGCGTAGTAGAGGTCTGAAAGTAAGTTCGTCGACTCTTGGGGCGGGCAGCAGCAGCTGGGGTCCGGCTCGTAAGCCCAGGCCCATAGCCCTCTAGCGGGAACTATGGCATCCCAGGTCTCGCCACCGACCCTGTGCCCGTCACCGTCGCCGCCCAGGAGGACGTATCTTATGCCGTTATTGTCGTGAGCGTCCGTGATGAAGTCGCGGATGGCCACCTGGTCGTCCTGGTGAACTCTCCTTTTGTAATTGGCATAGATATCCTCAACGGTGACTATGGCTGCGGGGACACCTCTCGAGGTCTTCCAATCGGCCAACGCCTGGAAGTTGTAGGGACCCGGTGCGTCTTTCAAGTACTGGTTGGTTATGATGACGTACTCGTAGTTTCCGTCCAGTAAGGGTGAGCTTTCCGTCAGCGCCAGGTCCGAGACGTAGGTGGTCGTCTTCTCGGGGTTGTCGACGATCATGTTGACCTCCTCCCGATCCTCGGCAAGACCTCTGAAATGGCCCCTATCGAGGGTCTCCATGGGAGCCGTAGTCACCTCGACGTCAAAGGCCCCGAAGCTGTAAGCGTCACCGGTCTTCGGGATGTACTTGATCGGGTAGAGGTTTACGTAAAGAATATTGTAGCCGTGCTTCTTCTGAACTCCGAGGACCGAGTAGGCCGTCTCAGGATAGGGGCTTTCTGACTCGTAGATCTCCTCGTTCAGAAGGGAGAGCTCTGGTGTATACGTCCAGTTATCCTGAGGATTGCAACCGGTGCAGTTCTTGGTGAAGCCTATTGGAACGGAGTTTTGGCCAGGCCTTATCGAAACGCTGCCGAGATACCTCTCGTTTCCGGCAACTACCTTTACCTCCTGAACATCTTCTCCGTAGGGTATCAGTATTCTTGCCGTCCTCAAGGGCAAGACTGGCTCTCCCGGGACGATCCGGTTATTCAGCCCTGGAATTGTCACCGAATCGTAAATCTCCTCGGATCCGTCGGGGCCCGCCAACGTCACTGCGCCCCTGTCGACGGTTGGTTCATTGAGAAGGTACTGCAACGTGATCTTGCTCGTGCTGCCAGGATCGCCCTGGGCCAGAGCTGATGAAAAGATCGTCAAGCTCAAAGATAGGCTCAAGAGACAGATCAAACACAATGCCATAATTTTTTTCATCTTTCTCCCTCATATTTCAGGACCATGCAGATCAGGTATCCGTGCTTACCCTCTTCAGAATAGGAGTATTCGGATGGTCTGGGACTTTCATCTCCAGCTCGGCCCTCCAGAAAGCCGATCCTCTCCAATGATCATACGGTGACACGGTCCCCCCCTTCATTGCTTATAAATGTATATTGGTCTTGAAAAACTATTTAACTGTTTCCCACGCCTCAAAAAGGGACTCATCAAGGGGCTTTGCGAGAGGGCGACGAGCTAAAAGGTGCTTCTCAGGAAGCTGGGGCCAGCGGCGAGATGACTGGGGAGATACTGGGGAAGAGAACCGATCTCAAAACGCGGGACCGCCGTAGGGAGGAAGCGGCCTTCAGCCCTTCTTCCTCCTCCTGTAAAGGTATGCCGCCCCGGCCACGAGGAGGATCAAAACCACGACCCGGGGAAGGGTATAGGACCGACTTGCCGGTTTCACGCTCACTGGGATCTTCATGCTCTGGGAGATTACGGTGTCGCCCCGAATGTCGGTGTACTTGATCTCGCTGTTGATGCTGTAGGGTTTGGCCGTCGCGTCCGAGTCGACGTCGATCTTGAACTTCACCACCCTCTCCTCGCCCGGCGCAAGAGCGCCTATGTAGGCCTGATCGTCGGTGGAGGAGAAGGGCTTGAATACGGAAAGACGTGCTATGGCGTCCTCGGCGGCCACCTCGCCCGTGTTCCTGTAGGATACCTCGATTATCCCGTCCTTCTCGCCAGCGGAAAGCTCGGCCTTCGCATCGGTGATCTCGAAGTCCGCCTCAAGCTTCACAGTCACGGGGATGGTGACCGTCTCGTTGGCGGCCTCGTACCAGTAGGCGGTCTGAAATCCTCGAAGGCACACATCGGGGTCCAGCTCGTCGGCGTCCACCTCGGCGTTGTACTGGTAATCGTAAGAGAGGAGTAGCTCCAGGGGATACTCGCCCGCAGGAGCGTGGCTTGCGATCTTGATGGAGAACTCCATCGGATCTTCCGCCTTCTCGCCGGACCTCAAGGCCTCGATCACCCGGTCGCCCGACTTTACCTCGATGAGGTCGCTCTCGGACCTGAGGGTTCCTGTGATCCCGAGGGCCGTCGTCCTCTCCCGCTCGTAGTCCAGTTCCCGGTCCGCCAACATCTGTTCCATCAAGGTGTCGGCCTTCTTATCGGCCTTGAAGCCCATGATCCTGCCGTAGTTGGTGATGTCGACGTAGAGGGTGACGGTGTCGCCCCGCTCGAACTCGTTCGTCCCGGCGAGGCTCGCGTCCAGCTGTGGTGATCCAAACGTCGTCCAGTAGTTGTCCAGGGATACTGAGGGTATGTAGTTGCCCTGAGCCCCTGAGGGCGGCGCAAGCGCCAGAGCGATCGCCAGGGCGAGGGTGATAATCATTATTCTCAATTCGTCATCCTCCAAAATGTCGTATTGAATCGCGAAATCATCATGAACATAGTTCTAATCATCTCCGGCTGCCGCCTTCATCTTCAACCGGTCTTCGACTTTTCTGATGTAAACCGGGAAGATCTGGAGCCTGATCAAGAGCACCGGA
>JBFESM010000186.1:0-4030 GCA_041548445.1 Methanothrix sp.
GAGTTCGTTCGCGATGCTCAGAACGAGCCAGCGGATTATGTCATAAAGGATGCAAACCCTCAGATCGAGCTGATCGCCGACTTGAAGCCGGAAGAGGCGATTGGAAAGAGAGCGACCGAAATTTTCCGGTCCGAAAAAGCCCCATTTCTAGAAATATACTCGAAGGTGAGCGAAACGGGATGTCCCGCAAAGTTCGAGGTGTATTTCCCATTGACTGACAGATATTTCAGCATATCCGCCTTTTCAATGGGGAAAGGACAGTTCGCGACGGTATTGTCCGACATCTCAGAGCAGAAGAGGATGGACGAGGAGCTACGCCACGCTCACAAGCAGTTTCAGGACATAATCGACTTTCAACCCGATGCGACCTTTGTCATCGACAAGGATAGAAAGGTGATAGCGTGGAACCGGGCGATCGAGGAGATGACGGGCACTGCTAAAGAAGACGTCATCGGCAAGGACGCTTACTCCTATGGAGAGCCCTTTTACGGATTTAAACGGCCCGTTCTGATCGATTCGATCTTCTACGAGGATGAGGATATTGAGGACTATTACAATAACGTCAGACGAAAGGGAGATGCCATCTTCGCCGAGGTCTTCTTGCCTTCCCTCTACGGAGGAAAGGGGGCTTACGTCTGGGCGACCGCGTCGCCTCTATTCGACGACCAGGGGCGGATCGTCGGCGCCATCGAATCGATTCGGGACGTCACCGAACGGAAGCGGGCCGAGCTCGCCTTAAGTGAAACGCGGGACTACCTGGAAAGCCTCCTCCACTACGCCAACGCCCCCATAGCCGTCTGGGGGCCGAATATGAAGATAATACGCTTCAACAGGGCCTTTGAGCGGCTGACAGGCTACGCCGCCGAGGAGGTGATCGGCCAGGAGGCCTGCATGCTACTTCCGGACGAGGGCAGAGAAGAGGCCCTCGCCAAGATCGCTTTCACTCTGAGAGGCGAGGCTTGGGAGTCTGTGGAGATCCCCGTCCGCTGCAAAAACGGAGGCGTAAGGATCGTCCTTTGGAACTCGGCCAACATCCGCTCTGAGAAGGACGGAACGTTGGTTGCCACGATAATCCAGGGCCAGGACATCACCGATCGAAAGCGAGCGGAGGAGAGGCGGATCCAGGCCCACAAGCAGCTTCTTGATATCATCGATTTTCTTCCCGACCCGACCTTCGTCATCGATCAGGAGAGGAAGGTGATCGCCTGGAACAGGGCGATCGAGGAGATGACGGGGGTCTCCAAGGAAGAGATAGTCGGAAAGGGGGATTTCGCTTACGGGGAGGTCTTCTACGGGATTAAACGGCCCATCCTAATAGATCAGATCTTTTCAAGGGACGAAGAGCTGGAATCTCTCTACCATTACGTCAAAAGGGAGGGTGATACGCTCTTCGCTGAGGCCTTCGTATCGCCTCCCAGGAGTGGCAAGGGTTCCTACGTCTGGGGGACGGCCTCACCCCTCTTCGACAAAGATAATAATATCGTGGGGGCGATCGAGTCGATCCGCGACGTCACCGAGATCAAGGAGACGGAGATGGCGCTTCAGGAGAACGAGGAGAGGATGAAGCTCGTGATCGAGGGGGCGAACCTGGGGATCTGGGACAGGAACGTGGTCACGGGAGAGGTGGTCCGAAATCGGCGGCTTGTCGAGATCTTCGGATACCCTGAAGATGAGCTGACAGGGCACGTTTGGGAGAGGGAGAGGATAATACATCCAGACGATTTCAAAAAGGTCATCGCCTCCCTTAGGGACCACTTCGAGGAGAGGACTCCTTACTACGAGATTGCCTATCGGCTGAAGCGCAAAGACGGACGGTGGATATGGGTGCACGATCGCGGCGAGGTGATGGCCAGGGACGAGACGGGCCTTCCTCTGAGAATGGCGGGGATCACCCAGGACATCACGGAGATCCGGCAGTACCAGGAGGCCCTGAAGGAGGCGAACAGGAAGCTGAACCTGCTGAGCAGCGTCACCCGGCACGACATCCTCAACCAAATCACGGGTCTGTCGGGGTACGCCCAGCTCCTAAGCGAGATCCTCCCCGAGGAACCTGCGATGAGGAAGTACATCGATCGGGTCATGGAGTTGACGGAGACGATCCGAAGACAGATCGTCTTCACCCGGGACTACCAGGACATGGGCGTTAAAGCTCCCGAATGGCAGTCCGTCGAGGATATAGTCCGGTGGGCTGCAGAGACCGCTCCCGTCGAGATCGCAAAAAAGCGGTTCAAGCTCGATATCTCCACGGGACCGGTGGAGGTCTTCGCTGATCCGATGCTGGAGAAGGTCTTCTTCAACCTCCTGGAGAACGCCATCAGGCACGGGCAGGACGTCAGCGAGATCCGAGTATCCTTCGTAGAAAAAGAGGATGAGGACGAAGGGGTCATCGTCGTCGAGGATGACGGTTCTGGGATACCAGAGGAGATGAAGGCCCGGATCTTCGATCAGGCTTTCGGAAGGCATACGGGCTACGGCCTCTTCCTCAGCCGGGAAATCCTGGGGATCACCGGCATGACAATCACTGAGACCGGCGAGGTGGGGAAGGGGGCGAGGTTTGAGATCACCGTCCCCAAGGAGAATTACAGGAAGGTTTAGTTTAGTGCCCCCTCCCTGGAAATTATAATATTCATGATTTTAAAGTCAGATGGATCAAAAGGAACATCACGGAGGCGGAGAGCAAAAGGCCGATGGAGCCCGCCAGCTCCTCCGCCAGGTTGGTGGGCTCCTTCTGGCGCTTCTCCACGAGATGCAGAGATAATTTTTATCGAAACGTTCATGGCCCACAGGGCCACCCATGCTAATGAAAATGGGCGGTCGTGTAGACCTATTTTCATACCGTCTCCTCCATTACGCCTATGGTGAGACCTTCATCGCAGGCGGGCTCACTCTTATCGTCCTGACGGGAGCGAGGTTGATGGAGACAGTTCATATGACTTGTGTGACGATCGCGGTCTCGCTACGCTCCTCGCCATAAATGAGTGGATAAGGGAGAAGATGAGATCGCTGGTCCGGGGCGCGATTTATACATTTTTGTAAATTGATATGTCTGATCGGCATTTCGAACTCAGACCTTGGCCGGCTTTCCGGCCCCGCTCCAGGCTCCTTCCCGTAAACCCCCTCGGCAGCAGCTCCTCGACGGTGGCAATCTCGGCATCCCCTTTAGTGTTCGCCATGATCACCTTGATCTCCTCGCCGAACTCTATCAGGCTCTGCCTGCATATGCCGCAGGGGGCGACCGGCTCCTCGGTTTCTGCGACGACGGCCAGGGTCTCGAAGTTTCTCTCCCCCTCGCTGACTGCCTTGGCGATGGCCGCCCTCTCGGCGCAGATGGACGCGCCGCTCGAGGCGTTCTCGACGTTGGCGGCGGAGTAGACCTCCCCATTTTTGGTGAGGAGGGCCGCTCCTACACGAAAGCCCGAGTAGGGGGCGTAAGATCTTTCCAGGGCCTTCGTCGCCTCCTCGATAAGCCGATCGTACCCGCCCTCGTAGGGGTGGGGGCCGCACCGGAGGGAGCCTATGTACATGCACTCCTCGGGGGCGATGCTCGGAATCCTCATCTCCTCGCCGTCACCGGTGAACTTCACGGGAGCCCCCCTTATGATCACTGCTGGGATGCCTTCGTCCCCCTCGCCCATGACGACCTCTGCCGCCGAGACGAGGTTGTCGGCGACGGCCTTCCTTGTGACCTCAAGAGGCCTTCCAAAAAGGTCCTTTTGGCCCCTCGCATCCTCCACCGGAACAATCCCGTCGCAGGCGAGGGCAACACCGACACAGCCGAGGCGGAGGGGGTGGGTCCGGCTATCGCCGATTACTACACCGATCCTCTTTCCTGCAGCCTCTTCCATCCTCTTTCTTATCTGGGCTGCTGACATCTGGGGCTTTTCAGGGAACAGGACGACGGAGCCTGGCGGCGCGTTGGAGTGATCTATCCCGGCGTTGGGGTAGAGAAAGCCGTCCTTGATCGTCAGAACCACTCCGGGGATCCCACCCATGATCTGGTCAGAACAACTTATGATCAGCTCCATCTCCC
>JBFESM010000187.1:0-4010 GCA_041548445.1 Methanothrix sp.
AGTTCCTGGAGGTCCTGGGCGAGGACGGAGAGCACATCTTGACCCGTGCGACCTGGTCGCTGGATCAGGCGGAGTCAAAGCCCCTGGCCGAGAACGTTAGCAGGCTGTTTGAGGACCGGTACGGAAGAGAGATGGACGAGGAATCGGCCCGAGCCTTCACGGCCACCATCGTCCTGGCCGACGCCATCGACCGGGCGGGATCGACCGATCCCGAGGCGATCCGGACGGGTCTTTTGGAGACGAACCTCTCAGAAGACGAGATCATAATGCCCTGGGCCGGGGTCGAGTTCGACCAGGAGACCCACCAGAATACAAAAGGAAGGGGGATAATCTGTCAGATAATTGGTCAAGAATACAGGACGGTATGGCCCTTCGACCTCGCATCGACGGATCTCGTCTGGCCCATCTCCGGGTGGGACGAGAGGGTTTGAGGGGCGAAGGAACTTGGGCGGCGGAAGAATCGGGCAGGACGGATCAGGCCTGGTTCTCCCCCGGCAATATTTTTATGAGGCTCCTGATACCTTCCGATTCTCACCGCTGAGATTCTCTCTTCAAAGCGGCTCCCAGAGCCCGCTCCAGCTCGTCGCCGGGGACAAAGCCGTTCCATCGCTCCAAAAGCTCTCCGTCTCTTTCGAGGATCAGGGTGGGAACGGTGAAGATGACGTATTTTTCTGCGAGCTTCGAGTCCTTCTCGGCGTCGATCATCCTGAAATCGACACGGCCTGCGAAGACCTCTGCCAGCTCTTCGAGGATCAGGGCCTCCTCTCGACAGAAGCCGCAGGTCTTGGTGTAAAAGTCCGTAAGAACTATCTTCGCCACCACAATCGCCTCGTCATTCGGGGATCTCAAAGCGCACCCCGATCTTGAATATCCTCTTGGTGGGCAGAACGAGCTGATCAAGGCCGGTCTTCTCTTTGATCTCCGAGAGGATCTCATCGATCCTATCCTGAGAAGCAGATATCGTAAACCACATGTTGTAATCGGTCTCGTTGGGGCGGAGGTAGTTATGGGAGATCTCCTGGTAGCCGTTCACAACTTCTGCCACCTCCTCCATCCTCTCATCGGAGACGGGAAGGGCGACTAAGACCCCGGAGCAGCCGAGCTTTCTCATGTCCAGGATCGGGCCTACCCTTCTTATTATGCTCAGATCCCGGAGCCTCTCTGCCCTTCTGATCACCTCTTCCTCGCCCACTCCGAGGATCTCGCCGAGGGCGAGAAAGGGCCTTCCGGTCAGGGGAAACTCCTCCTGGACCAGGGCGAGGAGCCTTCGGTCCAGGTCGTCTAGGTCGGGCCTCACAAGATCCGCGGGTCCGTCTTCGGTCGGCAGACGTTCTATCGGCTCAGCTTTCATCACATCAAACCTCACCATAGCTGCATAGCGGGTCGGATTCAAGATAGTCGCCGGTCTTTGCGTAGGCTCTTGCCCTGCACCCACCGCAGACCTTCCGATAATCGCATCTTCCGCACCGGCCCACGAGTTTCCTCTTCCGCAAATCCTGCAAGACGGGCGAGTTCTCCCAGATCTCCGGGAAGCTCTCCATCCTGATGTTTCCTGCCACCACCGGCAGGTAGCCGCAGGGGCAGACGTCTCCGGTCCTCGAGACGAAGACGAAGCTCGTTCCCGCTAAGCAGGCGCTTCCCATCATCCCCTTCCTCTCGGACTCGGTGAGGACCTCTCTTATCACCCTGCCGTACTGGGGAGCGCATGTGACCTTCACCTCCAGCGACCTTTTTCTGCACTCTTTCGCCACCCAACGGAGGATTTCGTCCTGCTCTTCGGGGGTCACCAGCTCATCCTCGCTCCCCCGGCCCGTGGGCACCAGGAAGAATAAATGGAAGGCGACGGCACCGAGCCTCTCGGCCAGGTCCATCGTGGCAGAGACCTGGTCGAGGTTCTCCTTTGTGATGGTCATATTGATCTGAAAGTCAACCTCGCCCCGGAGGTTCTCGATCCCCTGCATCGAAAGATCGAAGGAGCCCGAACCCCTGGTGGCGTCGTGAGTCTCAGGATCAGGGCCGTCGAGGCTGATGCTGACTCGCATGATCCCGGCCGTTTTGATCCTCTCGACCATCTCGAGGGAGAGGAGAGTCCCGTTGGTTGCAAGGGAGACTCGAACGCCTCGATCGGTGGCGTATTCCGCCAGGGTGAAGATGTCGGGGCGGAGGAGAGGCTCTCCACCGCTGAGAATTATCATCGGCTTGAGAGGGACGACCTGATCTATGAACGCCAGCGCCTCAACGGTTGAGAGCTCCGACTCGTCAGGGGAGGCCGTGGCCGAGGCGCGGCAGTACTCGCAAGCTAGGTTACATGCAGCCGTCACCTCCCAGGCTATGATCAGCATCTATAGCATTCCCTTCTTGTGAAGGAGCTCCGCGTTCAGAACGCTGGCACCGGCAGCGCCCCGGACGGTGTTGTGGCCCATGACGATGTAGCGGATCCCCTCTCTGATCCGGCCGACGGAGACGGCCATCCCCTTGCCGGCGTTCCTGTCGAGCCTTGGCTGGGGCCTATCGGGCTCGTCTCTGACGATGAGGGGCCTTTCTGGCTCTGTGGGCAGGTCGCCGAGGCCTGGGTCGAAGTTGAGGAAGACCTCCCTGACCTCTTCGGGGGTCGGCTTAGACGCCATCTCCACCCAGAGCGCCTCGGTGTGGCCGTCCATGACGGGGACCCGATGGCAGCTGGCGCTGACGCCGAAGGGCGCGTCAATGATCTTATCGCCGTCGAAGGTTCCCAGGATCTTCTGGGCCTCCTTTTCGACCTTCTCCTCCTCCCCGGGGATGAAGGGGACGATGTTTCCAAGGATCGCCATGGAGGGGACGCCCTCGTATCCGGCGCCGCTGACGGCCTGCATCGAGGCGATGATCACCCTCTGGATCTCCAGGGGTATGAGGGGCTTAAGAGTCAGGGCGAACATGATGGTGGTGCAGTTGGGGTTTGTGACGATGTAGCCGTCCCAGCCTCTCTTCTTCTGCTGGATATCGATGAGGCCGAAGTGCTCGGGGTTGCACTCGGGGATCATGAGGGGAACGTCCGCGTCGAACCTGTACGCGCTGGCGTTGCTGGCCACGGCAAACCCTGCTTTTGCGAAGTCGGCCTCGACCTTCTTCGCCTCGTCGGTGGGTAGCGCCGAGAAGACGACGTCTGCCTCGACTTCCTTCGGATCGACGTTGACGACCCCCATCTCGCCGACCTCTGGCGGAAGCTCGTGCTCCAGCCGCCATCGTGCCGCCTCGCGGTACTTCTTGCCCGCGCTCCTCTCGGAGGCCGCAAGGCTTGTAAGCTCAAACCAGGGATGGTCCCAAAGCTGTTCGATGAAACGCTGCCCTACCGCACCCGTAGCTCCAAGAACGCCTGCTCTTATTTTTGCCATTGGAAATCACCTTGAACGACAGCGGCTTTTTGGTGGTGACTTGATATAAATGCCTTCTCGGAAAGAAGGTCTGAATCCGGCCCCTTTCCGGATTTCGGGCCGAAATCCCCGGAAAACGGGGTCCGTATCCCTCCCCTCACCGCACCGTTCGCGACCCCTTTCCTCGACCTTTTGGACAGTGGGTGAGGGTGAGAGTAGGTGAGGGCGAGAGTGGGCGGGCTTGGGCTCGGAAGTTTCAGCACGAAGTGACCGGAGAATAATCGGCGGGAAGTTTGAAATTGACGCTCATCGCCTCGTGGGCCCGCGCCTCCCCACCCGTCCCCGGTGCCATGCCGGTGGCGATGTACCGTTTGAGGTCTCTCCAGGCGGCCTCGATGTCTCTAGGGAGCTTGACGCACTTTGGCACCTGATGATGCCCGGAGCCCATGGCCGCCATGCACCCCCCGCCGGTGCCCTTTCGGCGAGAGCACCGGAGGCGGCAGAAGGCGGCCGTCTTCAAGAGGACCTTTCCCACGTCGATGGCGTAGGGCGGCTCGGCCACGGACCGAGCGTATACCGCGGCGGCCATGGCGAAGAAGGAGAGGTTCTCTATCGTCGACTCCGGCCAGACCTTCGAGAGGTGCCTCATCACCCGAGGAT
>JBFESM010000188.1:0-3961 GCA_041548445.1 Methanothrix sp.
CGTTCCTGCCGCCCTCTTCATGGTCCTCTCAAGGGCGATGGTCAGAGCGAGCGCGACCGGAAACCCCATCGCATCAGAGGTCGCAAAGAACGCCAACGACCTGATCGCAGCAGACGCGAAGTCGGGGATGTTCGTGACCCTCTTCTATGCGATACTGGACCTGGAGGCTCGGACCCTCAGGTACGTCAACGCTGGCCACAACCCGCCTCTCGTCCTGAACGACGAGACCGGCGACCTCACCCTTCTAAAAACCCGGGGGATCGCCATGGGGGTCGTGGAGGACGCGAAGGTGGAGGAGAGGGAGATCGAGCTCGAGGAAGGGGACGTGGTGGTCTTCTACACCGACGGCGTGACCGAAGCCGTCGACGAGAAGTTCGACCAGTTCGGGGTCGAGAAGCTCGTTGAAATCACGAGGAAAAACAGCCACCTTCCTGCGGCAGATCTCGTCGAGAAGATCACCGGCGAGGTCCTCGCCTTCAGCAAAGGTGCCCCCCAGTTCGACGACATCACCCTCATGGTGCTGAAAGGGGAGAAGACGAGATGAAGGCGTATTTCGAGCTGAAAACCACGAGTTCTCTGGACGATCTGTCCAAAATAAGCGATTTCATCCTCGGCTCAACGAAGGAATCGGGCCTTGATCAGGGCGAGATATTTCACCTTGTGATGGCGGTCGACGAGGCCTGTTCCAACATAATAAAATACAGCAATTCTGACGAGATCGACATAAAATGCGAGGTGGAGGACGAGCAGGTCGTCGTAAAGATCGCTGACGAAGGGCTCGCCTTCAACCCCCTCGAAGCTCCGGCGCCTGACCTCAACGCCCCCCTCGAAGAACGAGAGGTGGGCGGTCTTGGGATATACTTCATCAAAACTCTGATGAACGAGGTGAAATACGAACGATACGGGGAAAAGAACATTCTGACGATGACCCTCAGTCACCGTCGGGATATCATATGAAACAAATTATAAATGTCTTGCCGATAAATATTTAAATTGAGACCGTCCCCTCTAAACAGGGACCACAAATGCCTAAGAAACCACCTGAACTGGCTTATGGTGTCGATGATGACCCACCGCTCTCGGCGAACCTTCTTCTCGGACTTCAGCACGTCTTCATCATCTCTATCAGCCTCATCCTTCCAGTGATGATAGTGAGGGCGATAGGCGGAACCCCTCAACAGGCGGAGTTCATGGTCAGCATGTCGATGCTGGCCGCAGGCATCGGGACTATGCTCCACGCCCTGAACAAAAGGGGCGTGGGCTCAGGCTACCTCTGCCCCACGGTCTGCGGACCGTCTTACCTCTCGGCCTCCCTTCTGGCGGCAAGCGTCGGAGGACTTCCCCTCCTCTTCGGAATGACCTCGGTGGCAGGGTTTTTTGAGGTGCTTCTATCGCGAGTGATGCACAGGCTTCGGGCCCTCTTTCCTCCAGAGGTGACGGGTCTCGTCGTGGCGATGGTCGGCATAACCGTAATCCCCCTGGCCCTTCCCAACCTCGTGGGCCGCGACGCCTCCGATTCGATAACCGAGCTGCCTGAGCTGATGGTGGCCCTGATCACTCTTGGAACGATGGTCGGAATCAGCGTCTGGTCCAGGGGAAAGATGAGGCTCTACTCGGTTCTGGTCGGGATGGTCTTCGGCTATCTGGCCTCCGCCGCCCTCGGGATCCTGAACGCCGACCACCTCGATCTATTCATGGAGGTGCCCCTCATCGCCGCACCCAACCTGGCATACTTCGGATGGTCCTTCGATATAGCCCTCTTGTTGCCCTTCCTGATAGCTATAACATGCTCCTCCCTGAAGACCGTGGGCGACATAACCACCTGCCAGAAGATCAACGACATGGATTGGAAGCGGACAGACATGAAGAACGTCAGCCAGGGTATCCTGGCCGACGGCCTGAGCGCCGTCGTCGGCGGCGTAGTCGGGGCGATGGGTCAGTCCACCTCTTCAAGCAACATCGGACTCTCGATAGGTACTGGAGCGACGAGCAGAAAGATCGCTTTCGCCATCGGCGGCCTTCTCGTCTTCCTCGCCTTCTTCCCCAAGCTCGCCATGGTCTTCGTGGTGATGCCAAAGCCCGTCATTGGAGCGACCCTGATATACGCTGTCAGCTTCATGATCGTCGCAGGGTTCCAGATAATAATGTCGAGGATGCTGGATGCGAGGAGGACGTTTCTGGTGGGGATACCCCTGATCATGGGGCTTTCCGTCGACGCCCTTCCCGAGCTTTACGAGAACGTCCCCTCCCTCCTGCAGCCGATATTCAGCTCATCGTTATCCCTGGCGGCGGTGCTGGTGGTCTTCTTGAACCTCATATTCAGGATCGGCATAGCAAAGCGGCAGCGGCTCGTTTTGAAGCCGGGGGTCGACGACGCCGACTCGGTCTTCGACTTCATGGAAAAACAGGGTGCCGCCTGGGGCGCCAGAAGAGAGGTGATCTACAGGGCGATATCGGCCATCCACGAGCTATTCGAGGCGGTCTCTTCTTCTAACCTGGCAAAAGGCGATATTGAGGTTGACGTCAGCTTCGACGAGTTCAACCTCGACGTCGAGGCTCGATACAAAGGAGAGCCTCTGGTCCTGCCATCGACGAGACCCAGCGATGCGGACCTTTTGAGGGATGACGAGGCGGCGGCCAAGTTGTCGGGGTTCATGATAAAGCGGTACGCAAACTCGGTGAAGTTGGAGCAGAAGGATGGGATGTGCCGCGTCCGGCTCCACTTCGACCACTGAAGGTCTGAGGAACGAAATTGCCATTTAGGCAGCGGTGCCCTTTCAATTTGGTTCTCTATGATATAAAATCGTGATGATAAAAAGGTGGGGCCTAAAAAATCGTCCAGGAATTACCCCAATAAATTCAATAATTTTTCAGTAAAGGATCTTATGGGATTCCTGTAGCCATCATCTACCTCTTTGCGGCTTTTCTCATCCGATTCAAACGGCCTATCCTCAACCCATGGAACGTATTCCCACTTCCAGAGGCCAGGATTTGTATCGTGCTCGGCCATGGCATGGTTTGATGTATTGATGAAAATTACGGGATGTTTATAATCTGTGGCATAATATTTTACTCGATGGGGAGGAAGATCCCCTATGGCATCCCCATGAATCGTGTCTTCTTCGAGGTTGTTATTGCCGCTGTAGATGTTTGTGAAACGGAGTCCGTTAGCTTTATTATCGTCTGAGTCCGCCAAAATGACGAAGCTTTCTATGTCCCTTAAGCGGCCATATTTGACAAGTCTGACCCGTTCATAAATCTTATTTAGTATCTTATGCTTTCTAAGCTCCTCGTTATTGAAGACCAGAGTAACCTCAATCACCTTCTTTCCATCCATCTCATTCTTTGTTGAGCAATGGATCTCCCGGATGAAGTTCTTCATCCCATCCACAGCCGGCTGGTACACGACTGGATTGCATTCGTGGTGAGGATCGACATCGAGATTGAATTTATTTGTATATACCAGAGCCTTCGAAGACATTGTATCTTTTATATATTTATGAATTGTCCCGATCGTTGTCCCGTCGGTAACATAACCAGTATCGCTTGCGGTTTCGCATTTCTCATCTGCCCACTGCCATAGCCAGGCATCTTCGCCGATCTTAAAGGAAAATCGTTTTTTTGGACCGATCAAATTCCAGCGATTTTTGTAATGGTCAAAAACTCTCGCGGTATAGTAATCGCACTCGATACCGTCTGGCTTGGCTTTGATATCAATGCCCATCATATATCTCAAATTTGCATCGTATCCTTCTTCTTCGCTAACGTCTGGCCTGCCGTCTTTGGTATGTATACCCTCTATCCTTCTCAATACCAGACTATTCGTTCCGTCTTTTCTTCTCACGAGATCTACTGTCGTAAGATTATTCCAGTCCCACGTCCTCTGCTCCTCAGTCCATCGAAATTTGCCATAATCTGCAGAAAAATTGCGCTCTAATTTAGAGAACCAAAGGCCGGTCGC
>JBFESM010000189.1:0-3959 GCA_041548445.1 Methanothrix sp.
CCGGTTTTCCGGATATCAGAAATCTTTGAGTCTTTGTTGCCCAGATTCCCTGATTTGCACGA
Organism: Methanothrix sp.; assembly: GCA_041548445.1. Lineage (GTDB taxonomy): Archaea > Halobacteriota > Methanosarcinia > Methanotrichales > Methanotrichaceae > Methanocrinis. The sequence goes on from JBFESM010000189.1 coordinate 63, forward strand.
TTGAAACTTTGCTTTCGGTTTCCTCTGAACAGTCATCAATGTTTTATCGATTCAAAGGAGCACGAAAAACGGGCGAGGGTTCACTTCATCCCCGCCCTAAAGGACGGGTTATTCGTGACCCTCCGCACTCCCGAAGTAATAAATTGATTTAGGCGCGTCTCAACAAATTTATTCAAACGTACAATAAAATTTTAACCACAAATAATACAATTATTTATTTAAATTGGGTGGGTGGTTGCCACCGAATATCATGACCTAAATTGGGCCGAATGATAAGAGAAACAGATAAAAATTAACCTCATATTTCGGTCTGATCCAGTCCTCAGATTTCGATTGACTCGCCAAATTTATTAATCAGGGAAATCAAGTTAATCTCATGTCTGAGCCGTTTGTAGGACAGATAATGATGGTGGGGTTCAACTTCGCCCCTCGCGGATGGGCGCTCTGCGATGGGCAGCTGCTCCCGATCTCACAGAATCAGGCCCTGTTTTCGCTGCTTGGAACCACCTATGGCGGCGACGGTCGAACTACCTTCGCCCTCCCCGACCTTCGGGGAAGGGCGACGATACACCAGGGCTCGGGTCCGGGGCTGACCACCCGCAGGATAGGAGAGAAGGCTGGGGTGGAGCGTGTCACCCTCACCGCGAGTACGATGCCCGTTCACGGCCATTCGGCCCAGGGGCAGATGAAAGCCACCACCTCTGACGCCGAAACCGACGAGCCCGCAGGAAAGGTCCTTGCCAAGGCCACTCGCGGCGACGTATACGGGGATCCAGCAAATCTGACCGATATGGCCTCCTCGTCGGTCAGCGTCACTGTGGATGATAATGCGGGCGCAGGGCAGCCCCATGAGAACATGCAGCCATACCAGGTGGTGAACTTCATAATAGCCCTCGTAGGACTCTACCCATCCCGAAGCTGACCGGACCGGCAGGGTTGCTGATCGGCCCCGTCTTTTCTTTCCGACCATGATCAAGACCATCTCGCTTCGGCCCGTCCTTCCCGAGGACGAGCCCTTCCTCTTTCTCCTCTACGCCAGCACCAGGGAGGTGGAGCTCGAGTCCTTCGGCTGGGGCGAGGCTGATAAGGACGCCTTCCTGCGTCTTCAGTTCAAAGCGCATCGGCACCACTACGCCACCATCTCCCCCGAGGCGGACCAGAGGGTAATACTCCTGGACGGCCGGCCGGTGGGAAACATGATAGTCATCCGGGCCCAAAAAGAGATCAGGCTGGCGGAGATCGCCCTCATCTCGGAAGATCGAAACGCGGGAATCGGGAGCCGCCTGATCTGGGATCTGGCGGAGGAAGCAGAGGAGATGGGTTTGCCCCTGAGGCTCCACGTGGCGAAGTTCAACCGGGCGATCCGGCTCTATCGGCGTCTGGGCTTTATCCTGATCGGCGATACAGGCACCCACTTTTTCATGGAACGGCCCCCTGGAGTCCCTTGAACCTTCTTTTTCGTCCTCTTCGTTGTTCTTCGCTTCTTCTTCTGCCATGGCTCTTTTGAGGGCGATCAGGGCCCTAGTTGAAGACCGACTCGTAATAGAGCCCCAACTCGTCCCGGCCCACGGGAACCATGAACATCTCGATCTCGCCCATCTGATCGTGCTCAAGCCCGCAAATCTGCTGCCTGAGAAGCGGCTCATGCGGACCTCGGAAGAGCGTCGTGAAGGAGTCTTTGCGGATTTCGTCTGGACCTCTCAGCTCTGATCCTGGATCTTTGCCAGGCTTTGAGAGGCCTTTGACCTCGATCAGGACCAGGTCGATCTTTTCCGAAGAGTCCAGGCGAACTCTGAACCGTTCGCCCAAATGCCCTGAAAAAGAGGCTTCTGTCAGATTCTCCGTCATCTTACGTCTCACCTCCTGGGTTGCTAGATTCATCCTCTTTAATTAAACTATCACAAAAGACTTATCCGGAAAATGACAATGTCAGCATTAAACGAGAGCTTGTATCCGAACGAAAAAGCAGGTGATTTTTATGGATTCTGAGGTATATTTTTCCCCTCTGAGGGCCACAAACCCCGATGAGAGCAAGGCCAGCCGGGTGAAGAAGCTCTTTGAGGCTGCAGGGTTTGAAGATCTGATCCAGAAGGGAGACCTCACGGCGATAAAGCTACATTTCGGCGAGCGGGGATGTGACACCTACGTGAGCCCGGTATTCGTCCGTCAGGTGGTCGATAAGGTGAAAGAAGGCGGAGGAAGGCCCTTTCTCACCGACACGAGCACCCTTTACGGCGGGAGCAGGCAGAACGCCGTCGGCCACCTCACGACGGCCATCGAGCACGGGTTTGACCGCTCTGTGGCGGGAGCGCCCCTGATCATCGCCGACGGCCTTTTGGGAGGAAACTTCGTCGAGGTGGATATCAATAAGAAACACTTTCAAAGGGCCAAGATCGCCGGAGACGTGGCGGCAGCCGACTCCATGATCGTCGTGTCCCATTTCAAGGGTCACAGTATGGCGGGGTTTGGCGGCGCCATCAAGAACCTGGGGATGGGGTGCGCGCCGCCTTTGGGCAAGGCCGACCAGCATTTCGCCTCCAAACCTGCCGTGGCTGAGGAGAAGTGCAAAGGGTGCGGCAGGTGCGTTCGCATCTGTCCGAAATCTGCCGCCGTTCTCGAAGAGGACAAGGCTTGGATCGACCCCGAGAAGTGCGTCGGGTGCGGCGCCTGCCTCGCAGCCTGCCCTGAAGGGGCGGCGGATCTCGACTGGGATAAGATGCCGGGCTTCATCGAGAGAATTGTCGAGTACGCCTTCGGGGCAGTTTCAGGCAAGGACGGAAGGGTCGGTTTCATCAACTTCGTCATCGATGTCACCCCGGAATGTGACTGCCTCCCCTGGAGCGATGCACCAATCGTTCCCGACGTGGGGATTTTGGCGTCGAAAGACCCCGTGGCCATCGATGCCGCGAGCCGCGATCTCGTCAACGCCCAGCAGGGTATCACGACCTCCGCATTGCAGACTCATCACGGAAAGGGCGGGGACAAGTTCAGGGGCTTATGGCCGAAGGTGGACGGGAGCCACCAGATAAGTTACGGCGAAAAGATCGGCCTTGGTTCCTCTCGATACCGGCTGATCGAGATATGAATTTTCTCCGTGTGGTGAAGTGGCGACAGAAAAGTTTAACGTGACTTTGATCAAGAAGAAGCCGAAAGCGGGGCAGAAGTGCAAAAACAGAGTCGAAACGACGAAATTCCACATGGATAATAGTACAAGAAGTCGCTGTACGGGCAATATTTTTGAATTATTAGGGGAAATCTGATCAAGGTCATGGAGTATGGTGGAGGCACGAGATGGCAGAATTATTCGATGAAGTTGTGGGCCGGGCGCAAGAGGAGAATAGAACGTACTTGATGGAGCACGAGTGCAAGACGATTCTTGAGAGCCTTGGCATCTCGACGACGGGAGCTGAAGTCGCCAAATCTGAGGAGGAGGCGGTCCGAATGGCTGAACTGATCGGCTACCCCGTGGTCCTGAAGATAATGTCCCCGGAGGTCGTCCACAAGTCCGACGCCGGTGGCGTCAAGCTCGACCTGAAAGGTCCCGACGAGGTGAGGCGCGCCTTTGGTGAGATCCTCGAAGCGTTCCGGGACGAAGAGGTGGTCGGGGTCGCCGTACAGAAAATGGCTTTGCCCGGGACTGAGGCGATCGTGGGGGTGACTCGCGACCCCACCTTCGGGCCGATTCTGATGTTCGGCCTCGGCGGCATATTCGTTGAGATCCTCCAGGACGTATCCTTGAGGTCGATACCCATCACCGAGTCCGACGCCGAGGAGATGATCGCGGGTATAAAAGGGCACGCCCTCCTGGAAGGGTACCGGGGCCGGTCGGCGGACATCCCGGCCTTGAAGGGCCTATTGATGAAGATATCCGACCTGGTGGTCGGACATCCCGAGATC
>JBFESM010000190.1:0-3957 GCA_041548445.1 Methanothrix sp.
CTTTGACGTCATAATGATGGAGGACTTCGCCTCGACCACCTCGCCGGGAGACCCGATGCTGGTCCACCAGGTCTATGACATCCTCGTCCCGCCCGAGGCGATTGGAGCGGATCTCTACTTTGAGATCGTCTCCGCCGACGTCCAAGTCCTGGATGGGACGTACGAGATCAGGCCTGTGGGACCCCTCGCTCCCGGCTTCGACGAATTTTCCGGCGGAGCATTGTGGGCTGAATATTGGGGGAAAGATAAAAACATAACCGATGGTAGAAACCTCGACGTCTACGAACTGGATGCAAACTATCCTGAAAATTACGTGGCGCTTTTGCCCTACTCAGAGATGAGGAAGTGGAAGTTTGCGAGGTTGGACTTCACACCGCTCCAGTACAACCCGGCATCAAAGAATCTCACTCTGATAAAGAACGTCGTCGTGGATATCAGCTACGGGACCTCTCCGGAAGCATTGGATCGGGGTCTTGCAGCCGATATCGTTATGGACGACGTCGCTTCCGAGCTTTTCATAAATTACGACGAGGGAAAGGCCTGGTATGAGGTGGAAAAGCCAGAGTTTGAACCTCAGGCCACCTACGATTACGTCATAATAACTACCAACTCGATTGTCTCTAACAGCGCCAAGCTGAACGCCTTCATCACCCATAAGCAGAGCCTCGGATACAGCGTTCTGGTGGTCACAGAGACCGACTTCGGCAGTTTGACAGGCCAGATACCCAATCACAAGGCAGAGAAGATTCGTCAGTGGCTGAAGAACAACTACGTCGCCATGGGAATCAAGTACGTGCTCTTGATCGGCGATCCTCACCCTTACGAGAGCGGCGAGGGTGACATCCCCATGAAGATGTGCTGGCCTAGGTATTCATATACAACCTATCGAGAGGCACCGACCGACTACTTCTACGCCGACCTGACCGGCAACTGGGACAAAAACGGCGACCAGATCTACGGTCAGTGGAGAGTCGACTATCCGGTCTCCAGCGGCGTGGATTTCACACCTGAGGTCTACGTCGGAAGGATACCAGTATACAATGCGAACTATGCTATGCTGGACAGCATACTTCAGAAGATCATCGACTACGGGACATCATCAAGTACCGGCTGGCGAAAGAGCGCGCTTCTTACGATGTCCTTTTCCGACTCATCAACCGATGGGGCTGGCCTGAGCGAACAGATGAGAGACGATTATCTGAACGGCAAGGGTTATTCTTCCTGGCGCATGTACCAGCAGGGAAGCGTTGGATCGTGTGCAAACTCCGCCTATCCAAGCGAAGAGGAGCTTCTCGGTGGGACCGTGGTCAGAGACCGTTGGGCTGCTGGAGACTACGGCATAATGTGCTGGTGGGCGCATGGAAACCCGACTCAGGCAGGCATAGGTTATGGCGTATGTAGTGGCGGACTGCTCTTCGACAGCTCTTACAGCTCCAGCCTGGACGATGCCCATCCGTCCTTCACGTATCACTGCTCTTGTCTCAACGCATATCCCGAGAACAGCAACAATCTCGCATATGCGGTCTTGAAGCAGGGCGGCATCAGCACGATCTCGGCAACCAGAGTTTCGTGGTATTATGTAGGACAGTCTTACGGTTACTTCGGTGGAAGCCCTTCCAACTCGGGGCTTGGCTACGAGTACGTAAAGAGGCTGGTGCAGGAACTTCCGGGAGGGGACGCTCTGTATCAGGCTAAACAGAGCGTCTACCCGGGATATTACAGCGAAACTACGATGAACTGGTACGACTTCAACCTCTATGGCGATCCGGCCCTCGGGGTCAGAGTCGAGCAGCCAAACTCTCCGCCAGAGACGCCGGAGAGACCAACGGGTCCAGTTACGGGTCGCAATTATGTTCCCTACAGCTATTCGACCTGTGCAACCGACCCTGATGGAGATCGAGTAAAATACACCTTCAACTGGGGTGACGGCACGACTTCGGAAACAAGTTATCTCGACCCAGGGATGAGCACAAACCTATCTCACAGATGGATAAATCCCGGGACGTACTACATAACCGCTAAAGCTGTTGACATCGGGGGCGAAACTTCGGGATGGTCCGATGCAGCCAGAATCTTGATATATAGACCGATAAAACCATCTTAACTTCAGGGAGAGGTATGCAAGCGATAATACTAGCAGCTGGTGAAGGATCCAGGATGAGGCCGCTCACCCATTCGCGCCCCAAGGTCATGCTCCCCGTGGGTGGGAAGCCCTTTCTGGAATGGATAGTCCGCAGAGCAAGTGAAGCCGGGATAGATAATTTCGTCTTCGTGGTTGGTTATCGATCAAAATCCGTCGTTGATCACTTCGAAGACGGTGAGGGTTTAGGGGTGAAGATAGATTACGCATTTCAGGAAGAGCAGCTCGGGACGGGCCATGCCCTGATGGCGGCGGAGGGTCTGTCAGATGATCGCTTTCTGGTCCTGAACGGTGACGTTCTCACTGATCTCTCCTCTCTCAAAAGTATGGTCGAGATGGAAGGGCTGGCGGTGGCGGCAAAAAGGGTTTTGGACCCGTCGAGGTACGGAGTCCTCGATGTCGAGGAGGGCGTTCTCAGGTCGGTGGTGGAGAAAAGCCGATCGCCGCCGTCGGATTTGGCCAATGCGGGGATATACCTCCTGGATAAGAGGATCTTCGACGTCCTCAGAGAAGTTTCGGTCTCCGTGAGGGGCGAGCGTGAGCTCACCGATGGGCTGAACGCCCTCTCGTCCCAAGGAGTAAAGATAAAGGTGGAGGATCTTGAGGAATGGATCGAGATCGGAAGGCCCTGGGACCTGCTGGACGCTAACGAAAAAATACTTATGTCAGAACCCGGTTCTATATCGGGTGAAGTGGAGCCCGGCGCCGCGCTCTCTGGCAAAATATCTGTAGGAAAAGGGACGCGAATAAGATCTGGGTCCTACATAGAGGGCCCGGTGGTGATCGGAGAGAACTGCGACATCGGGCCCAACTGTTTCATCAGACCTCGCACCTGCATAGGGAACAACGTCCGGATAGGCAACGCCGTAGAGATCAAGAACAGCACGATCATGGAGACTACAAACGTGGCGCATCTGAGCTATGTTGGCGATAGCATCATCGGATCGAACTGCAACTTCGGGGCCGGAACCATAGTCGCAAACCTCCGCCACGACGGCGGTAGCGTCCTATCCTACATCAGGGGAGATAAGGTCGACAGCGAAAGGCGCAAGCTCGGGGTTGTAATGGGCGATGACGTCAAGACCGGAATCAACACCAGCATATACCCCGGGACCGTGATCGAATCTGGTTACCGGGGCAGGCCTCACGACGTGCTATGGGGCCGGATCGCGCCCGAAACTCCGAACCAAGATCATTAAGCTCATCTGAAGGGGGTATGCATAAACGTGCGGAATATTTGGATATACGGGATCCAAAAGAGCCTCTCCGATAATCTGTAACGGGCTGAAGAGTCTCGAATACAGGGGGTACGACTCTGTCGGCCTGGCCATCGTATCCAGAGGACTGGAGATACGGAAGGACGTCGGCAAGATAGACGATTTGAAGGTCAAATCAAAGCTGGAGGGGATCGAGGGGACGACGGGCATCGGCCATACCAGGTGGGCCACTCACGGATCTGTATCTTCCGCCAACTCCCATCCTCATGCCGACTGCTCGGGGAAGGTCGCCATAATTCATAACGGGATAATAGAGAACCATCACGAGCTCAGAGATGATCTCATCGCGAGAGGGCACCGATTCGTCAGTGATACCGACTCCGAGGTAATAGCTCATCTGATAGAGGATTATCTATCAGAGGGCGTACAGGGCCCCGCCGACGGAGATGTTCCGGTGGATGGATCTTTTGGGCCGTTTGTAGAGGCGTGCTTTCGGGCATTCAAGCAGCTTGAGGGAAGCTATGCGGTCATGGCGGTTCATGAAGGTGAGGAGAAGATCGTCGGAGTGAGAAAGGACTCGCCTCTGGTGGTGGGTGTCTC
>JBFESM010000191.1:0-3950 GCA_041548445.1 Methanothrix sp.
CCCTCACCCCTTGCCAGGAACTACTCTTTACGAGAGGGTGAAGGGAAAGGCGGATTCGGATGCATGCTCGCCGGACGATGTGGTGGTCTATGACGCCGAATTTTCCAGGAGAAAGATGAGGTTTGCCACCCTCAAGGGCGAGGTCCAGTTCGAGATCAAAAAACGGCTGGGCCGGGGCGCCCCCCTGGTCCTCGCGCCTTTTGAGGCCCTGACCGACGAAATCTTCAGGCGTATGAGGTAGCAGGGCTCGAAAGGCGGCGAGAGGGTTTGAGAGGCGAGGCATCCGGCAGCCCTTCTCCCCATCGATACGGTTATTTATTCGAAGACCGTTTTTACCCAGCGGGCCGGGACGGATAAGTTCCGGACTCAGATCTGAAGTTCATGTGGGGGTTAACCATGAAACTGATCTTGCAGTTGCTGCTGACGTCTTTGACGTTTTTCGCTGGCGTATCGATCGTATCGGGATTGGACCCGGGATCGGTCGTCATCAACGAGGTGGAGCTGAACCCGTCGGGAGAGGCGACCGAATGGGTGGAGCTTTACAACTCTGGGGAAGATAGCGTGGACATCGGATTCTGGAGGGTAGAAATCGTCGAGATACTGCCGCCGTCCTGCAGATGGACGGGGGCGGAGAAGATACCGAAAGGGACAACTCTCTCGGCCAACGAGTTCTACGTGGTGGAAGGAGATCCCCGTTGGGCTCACGGGAACAATGGGACCGTCTCCTTGATAACATACGGTGGGGTCGAGGTGGATAAAACGCCACCATTGAGCGACGATGGAGATAACGACTTCTCCTGGTGCCGCTACCCCAACGGCCTGGACACAGACACAAGGTCTGACTGGGCCTTCATCAAGTCAACACCAGGGGCAGAAAATTCTCTAAGGCTCGTATCCGCCTGAGGGACAGCGGCCCTCCGTCAGGCCCGGCCGTCCAGACAGGTCACGCAAAACTCCGGACGATCTGCGGCGATTTCAGCCGGTGATCAGGCAGACCAAAACGAGGGAGGCCCGCGATTTGATGCCATGCCGCGTATTGGGGGACGAGACATGTCAAAAGTCCTTTCGCATTCATTTATATGAGAGGATATCGTAGATAGGTTCCAGGTGGAAGTTCATGGTATCTCTGAACGTGAATGCGGAAGCTAAGGCCAAGGTACAGGGAAGCGAAGATGCAGAGAGGTATCCCATCGTGGCTGAGGTGAAGGGGCCCGGAAAGGATGGGGGTCTCAAGGTCGAGGTGGGATTCGAGTCGCCGATATCGGCCAAGGTGAGCGGCGACCAAGAGAGCCCCCTGGCCGTCAACGTTCCCGAACTTCAGCAGATAGCCGATTCTTTGGCCAAGATGGCGGAGGGCGTCAGGGTCGAAGTCGCCGGCAAGGAGGATAGCCCCCTGAAGGTCGCCCTCGGCCGGATCCCCGTGGACCTGACCATCTCCGTCACCTCCCCAAAAGACGAGTCGGTGCTGACGGTCAGCATAAAGGGCTCTATAGGGGACTGACCGTCCAAAAATTCCGTCAACCAAAACCGACCCCGAGCCGGTCCGGATCACTGGTCTTCCGGCGTCAAGATCAATGGTCCAGGTTGAAGCGGAGTGATCCATCTGATAGAATTCTTCTACTCAATCCCGGGGTGGCTTGCCACCTTCCTTCTGGCGATGTCGCCGATCTTCGAGCTTCGGGGCGCCATACCTCTCGCGATAGGGGTATACGACCTCTCACCCCTGGAGGCCTACCTGATCTCGGTGGTGGGGAACCTGGTGCCTGTGGTCTTTCTCCTCCTCTACCTGGAGCCGGTCTCCCGATGGCTGATGAGATACGGGCCCGGAAAAGCCTTCTTCGACTGGGTCTTCACCCGGACTTACAGAAAGCACGCCGAGCGTCACCGGAAGTACGGCCTTCTCGCCCTCACTTTCTTCGTCGCGCTGCCGCTGCCGGTGACGGGGGCCTGGACCGGCTCTGCCATCGCCTTCATCTTCGGCCTCAAGTTCAGGTACGCCTTCCCCGCCATCGCCATCGGCGTCTGCATCGCGGGAGTTGTGGTGACGGCGTCGGTCCTGGGAGTGATCTCTATCGCCTTCAGCTGAAGGTGTGCGGGTGAGTTTTCGTCAAATCGATCCATCAGCGGTCATCGGCCAGCGGTCGTCTGGTCATCAGATCTCGCCGACCCGGACCTCGGCCCCCGCTCCGACCCCGAGGGCGTCGGAGGCGCTCGCCATGTTGATGGCGATCTCAAGCCGCCCGAGAGAGCTGACGAAGGCGACCCATTCGCCTTCAGGGACGTCGCCGTAGGTCGTCCCGAAAGTTCCCTCGACCTTCACGGCCTTATTGGCCTCGCCACCGCCGAAGGCGATCTCGATCGGATCGCCGGGCGAGAGATCTGCTCTCTCGACCAGCTCCTGGGGGATGTTGGTGATGAGGTTTCCCCAGTGGTCGACGTGGACGACCGTCCCCACGAGGGCGCCGTCCTCGATCTTTGCCTCAGGGAGGTCGATTCTGACCGGATCGGAGATCTCCGGCCCGACGAGGGATGAGTCCACGCCGGCTGCGAGGTGGCCAGCGACGGGGCCGTAGATCCCGATCCCCTTGAAGGAGACGTAGGCGGACTCCCGGCCGGTGAGGCTCTTGTTTGTGATCTCCCGGACGCTGGCGACCCCGAGGTCAGCCATGACGTTTGTGAACAAACCGTTGTCGGGGCCGACGAAGAGCTTGCCGTCCTCGGTCTGAAGGACGATCGCACGCTCGTCTTCTCCGGCACCTGGGTCGACGTCGGCGGCGAAGACCGTGCCCGGCGGGTAGACCTTCGCCGCCTGGCCGAGGATGTACGACCCCTCGGCGACGTTGAAGGCCGCCACGTCGTGGGTGATCGTCGATATCCGGACGTTCGGATTTACCGAGTAGACCGAACCCTCAAAGGCCCCGACGTAGAAGTCGGAGGTCCCGAAGTCGGTGAGGAGGGCGACGAGGTTCTCCACCGAGCCTTCAGCCGGATCAGAGTCCGCGACGGCTGCGCCAGCGGCAATCGCCGAGAGAGATGCCGAGATCGCCAAGACGGTCATGATGAAGATGATATGCGTTTTCATATCGACAAAGCTCCTTTCACAAATGCGGATGATATTCGTCGAAGACTTATAAAGATATAATCGAAAAGGGGGGACCCCTCAAGCCGACGAATCTCATGCGAGGCACCCTTCATCCCAAAACGTTTTTGCCAACAGGAGCGAAGACTTTCGGGCCGGAGGAGTGCCCGACGAGATCGAAGCCGCTCACCGTCCTAGCGCTGCTGGGTGCTGTCGCAAGCTTCGACCGCCTGGCCCAACCCTCCGAGCGACGAGAACGGCACTGAGGGCGGAGGATAGCTGAGGGGAATGGCAAGCGGTTGGCAAGCTGTATTTGAGCAAATATACTCAAATATCTGAGATTTGAATAGATATGCTCAAATCATCGCTCTTTGAGTCGATATGCTCAAACCTCCGACGTGCCGCAGCTTCGCCGCCAGATCGCACCGCATCGGCTCGAAAAACCTCAGGAGAAAGAGCGGATCAGGGGCAGCGTGCCGATCAGATCGGTCGCCACGGCGAAAAGCTATATAACGCTTAACTGATGAGAGACGAATAAAAAATCTGAGAACGGCAATAATATGGGTAAAAAATTATATGCAGTATTAACCGGCGATCTGATCGGGTCCCGGCAGCTCAAGAGCGGCGGGATTTCGTACATTGAACATCTTAATAAATCTCTGGAATACGTAGGGGGGAAATACCGGCGTCCGCCTTTCATCTACAGGGGCGACAGCTTTCAAGGAGTCACCAGCGAACCCGAATCTGCTCTCAAAGATGCGATCCTCTTGCGGCTGCGGTTGATCTCCGGCTTTAACGTCGAGGAGAAGTCCCCCCGGATCGACGCCAGAGTTTCGATCGGGGTGGGGGAGATCGATCATCTCCCAGATGA
>JBFESM010000192.1:0-3927 GCA_041548445.1 Methanothrix sp.
AGCAGAGCGAGACGGACGAGGACGACCGGGCCGACATGATCGACGAAGCCCAGGAGCTTTACGCCGAAGACCTTCCTGCCCTAACCCTCTACTACCCCAACTGGTACTGGTCCCACAACGATGATGTGGACCTGTATTACACGAAGGGCGGAATCGCCATCGGGGTTCCGATACCCCTGAACAAGATGGCGTTCTTCTAGGCTGAAAGGAAAAAGTCCGAGGCCGAAAAGATGATGCCTCAATTTCTGGGGCATCACTTTCCTTTTTTCGTAACTCGCATCGTCAGGGGATAGCTACTTACGGAAAACCTTCTCACCCCAAAGCGACGCCGTTAGGAGGCCGCCCGAAATGACGAGCGAAGAGCTGAAGCGAAAGATCGAGAGGTTCGTTCACCAGGAGAGGCACGTGACATCTGCTTGGCTTGCCAAAGCTTTCGGCGAGGACCCGAACGGAGCGGTCACCTGCGCCGAAAACCTGGTGGTGGCTCCAGGCCTCTCGCGGGAGGCGAGCGAGGCGCTCATCGCCCTGGTGGCCGAGGGGCGAGTTTTCTGGTCACCGATCTGCAGGACAGCCTACCACCTCGACGGCCTCTTTTTGGATCTGCCCGTCTCCTATGTCCAAAGGCCCTTTGACGCGCCACATTGGCTCCCGGCGGCCTTCAATTCGCCACGAGTTCATAGACGTGTGATGGAGGCGATACGGCTGATGGAAGGCGTCGGCTACGACCCTCTGATCCCGGACCCCGATCAGGGGACCCGTCTTCACAAAATTCACTCAAACCTCGGATGCGAGAGGTGCGGGAGGTGCTGCACCCTCTCAAACCCCATAAGCCTGGAGCCTCAAGACGTCGAGAGACTATCTGCCCACTTTGATATCAGCATAAAAAAGACGATCCGAAAATACGCAACTTCCGTCGAGGTGGGGGGCTACCGGGCCTGGGCGATAAAGAAGACCTCTCCTTGCATCTTCCTTGACGAGGCCTCAAGCCTCTGCAAAATACATTCTGCAAGGCCCATCATCTGCAGGGCCTTTCCTCTCCTCTCGCCCCGAACCGTCTGCGGCGAGCGCTTCGTGGACTGGTGCCCGGCCGCAAAAGAGCTGGCGAAGTCGGCGGGGATCGGTGAGAAGACCATCCAAATTTGTCACCATGAATGATCGAGATGTTTGAATCGCCTCTTTTTCCCCTTTATCGATGAGCTGAATTGTTCATCTGAAAAGGATTTTGTGTTATCAAACATCAGTTTGATAGTTTGATGTGCATACGATTCGGGAAAGTTTCATAAATAATGACCCGATTAGATAAAGCCTTGAGAAATTACGCGCTATAATAGACGGGATTTATTAAGACGACCAGGTTGATATGGCCAGGGGATAGTTCGATGCAGGACCTAGAGATGCGCCACCTCGAAAGCCCGAAGGTGGGATGGGATTGGCAAAAGGCGACGGCGAGAGTTGCAGCGTTCTTCAGGCGAGGTGCCTTCTTCTCTAACTATGCCATCGCCTTCGCCATCATCCTCACCCTCAACTTCATCCTTCCGAGGATGATGCCCGGTGACCCCCTCCAGGCGATCTACGGCGAGGAGGCGCTCCTGGCGATGACGCCCCAGCTCGAGGCCGAGCTGATCGCAAGGCTCTCCCTCGACCAGTCGATGGGCCAGCAGTTTGTGGCATACATTCTCGCCCTCGCAAGCTGCGACCTGGGCCACTCCTACTACTACAACCAGCAGGTTCTGTCGGTGATCCTGGACTTTCTACCCTGGACCCTCCTCTTGACTGGCACGGCTCTGGTCATATCCACCCTGATGGGTTTCGTCCTCGGGATCGAGTCCGGGTATCGGAGGGGAAGAAGCCTAGACAAGACGCTTCTGGCGGGCCTTATGTTCCTCAACGGCTTTCCCGACTTCTTCATGGGGATCGTCCTTCTCCTGGTCTTCGGCGTCGTCTTTGGGATGGTGCCCTTATCCGGCGCCCTAACCCCCTACAGTGGCCTTGAGGGACTGCCTCTCGCCCTCGACCTCCTCCACCACCTTCTTGCGCCCCTGGCGGCTCTCGTCCTGGTGAGGGTCACCTCCTCATACCTTCTCACCAGGAACACCATGATCACCACCCTGAAGGAGAACTTCATCCTGGCAGCTAGAGCCAAAGGCTGCTCCGGGGGGCAGATAAAGTACAGGCACGCTGGGAAAAACTCCCTTTTGCCGGTTGTGACGGCGACGGGGCTGATGATACCCCACCTGATCACAGGAGCTCTCTTCGTCGAGATCGTATTCTCCTATCCCGGAGTCGGATGGCTCCTTTACAACTCCCTTCTGACGAGGGACTACCCCCTGATCCAGGGGATACTTTTGATGGTGACGGTGGCGGTGCTGGTGGTGAACCTCCTGGTGGACATGCTCTACTCCAAGCTCGATCCGAGGGTGAGCCATGCACGTTAACGTCTGGCACGAGGTTGCAGAGAGCAACCTGGGAAAGGCAGGCCTCTTCTTGATCGGCCTCGTGGTCGCCCTCGCGGTCTTCGCCCCGATCCTATCGCCCTACGCTCCCAGGGAGAACACGGACGCTCCGGCTTTCAGCCGCCCATCGGAGGAGCACTGGCTGGGCACCAACGACGCCCGGCAGGACATCTGGACCCAGCTCCTCTACGGGGCGAGGACCTCTCTATCCGTCGGGTTCGGGGTGGCCCTCCTCTCCGCCTTCATCAGCGTCCTAATCGGTGGGACTGCGGCGATCTTCGGCGGTCACTACGACCGGTTCTGGATGAGGATCGTCGATGCCACGATAGCGATCCCGGACGTGATCGTGATCATCCTGGTGGCGGCATACCTGCGGCCGAACGTCCTTTTGATGATACTGCTTCTCTCCGCCCTCTCCTGGCCGGGGGGAGCGAGGGTGATCAGGGCCCAGACCCTCACCCTGAAGGAGAGGATGCACGTATCTGCAGCCCGGACCTTCGGGGCTAGCTGGTCTCACCTCCTCATTCACCACATCATACCAGATTTGGGGCCGATCCTCATAGCGATAATGATCCAGGACGCGAGAAGGGCGGTCTTCATGGAAGCGGGACTCTCGTTTCTCGGGATCTCGGACCCCTCGGTGATGAGCTGGGGCAAGATGATGCAGTACGCGAGGGTATTCACGTACCTGGAGGTCTGGAAGTGGTGGCTCTTGCCGACGGGCCTCGCACTTTCCATGACTTTGATCGGGCTGAGCTTCACGGGCTTTGCCCTGGAGTCTGCCCTCGACCCGCGGCTTCGAGGGAGGGCCAAAGGCCATGAAGGAGGAATCTGACGATGCTCGAAATCAACGACTTGAAGGTCTCTTACGACGGTGCCGAGATCCTGGCGGGGGTCGACCTCGACCTCCTTCGGGGCGACTCCCTGGCGATCATCGGCGAGTCGGGAGCCGGGAAGACCACTCTCGGCCTCGCTCTGATGGGCCTATTGGATGCAAGGACATCAGGCAGAATCCTCCTCGACGGAAAAGACGTCCTCTCCCTGGACGAGAAGGAGCGGCGTAAGATGCGGGGAAAGGATATGGCCATGGTCTTTCAGAACGTCGAGGACGCCCTCGACCCCCTCATGACCGTCTACGACCAGATCGAGGAGGCGATCCTGGCCCATCGGGAGAGGGGCGATCCCGAGGACGTCGGGGACCGGGTCCGCAGGCTTTTCAGATCCGTGGGCCTGGACGAGGAGAAGAGCGAGGCCTTCCCCCACCAGCTGAGTGGGGGCGAAAAGCAGAGGTCTCTCATCGCCATGGCCCTTGCAAACGATCCTCAGGTTCTGATCCTCGACGAGCCGACCGCGTCGCTGGATGCCGTGACCAAGGCCGAGATCACCCAACTTCTCAGGGAGAGGATCAGGGAGAAGATCGTCCTGGTCATAACCCACGACATCTCCACCGCAGCGAAGCTGACGGAGAAGATGG
>JBFESM010000193.1:0-3828 GCA_041548445.1 Methanothrix sp.
CTCTTCGCTCTCCACCTCTCCCGCCTTGACCATCTGGTCGAAGATGAACTCGAACTCTTGGGGGCTGATGTTCTTTCCGCCCAGGCCGCCTATGAACGAAAGGAGGCGGGGCCGAACTCTCAGGCTGTAGAGGGCGGCTGCCACCTCCGAGTGAATGATCCCGCCCATCCCGACGCTGATGTTCTGGTCGACCACCGCCGCGGCCCTCTTTCCACGAAGGGCCCTTCTCACCTCCTCGCTCGGAAACGGCCGAAATAGCCTCAGCCTGAGAAGGCCAGCATTGATCCCCCGGCTCCTCGCCATCTTCACCGCCTTCTTCCCCAGGGTTGAGAAAGACCCGGCCATCACCAGGACTAAATCTGCATCCTCCAGTTCGTACCCCTCGACAGGGCCGTATTCCCGGCCGAAGATCGACTCGAACTCCTCGGCGACCTCCCGATAGACTTCCAGGGCGTTTTTGCTCGCAAGATGCATCTGGTACTTGAAGTAGGAGTAGCCGGCTCCACCCAGGACCGCCACCCCCTGGGCCATGGGGGCGCTCGCTTTGAAGAAGGCGTGCTTCGGACGGTAAGGCGGGAGAAACTCCCTCACAGCATCGAGGTCTGGGATCTCCACCGGCTCTCGGGTGAAGGAGAGGTAGAAGCCGTCCATGTTCACCATCGCCGGCAGAAGAACCCTCTCGTCCTCGGCGAGCCGATAGGCCATGATCACCGAGTCGAGAACCTCCTGGCAGGTCTCGCAGTGGACCGAAAGGAAGCCCGAATCCCGGGCCGCCAGGACGTCGTTGTGGTCCGGCTCCAGGGTTATGGGCGACGAGAGCCCTCTTGATACGTTCGCCATCACCAGGGGCACCCTCCATCCAGCGACGGTGTAGAGCATCTCAAAGCCGTAGAGGAGCCCCTGGCTGGAGGTGGCGGAAAAGGCCCTGGCGCCCGCTGCCGAGGCGGCTCCCGCGGCGGCGATCATGGAGTGCTCTGAATCCATGGTCACAAACCTAGTCTCCATCAGCCCCTCAGAGATCCATTCGGCCAGGGTCTCGATGATCTCGGTCTGTGGGGTTATGGGGTAGGCCGGGACGTAATCGACCTCCGAAAGCCTCACGCCCCAGGCTGCAGCCTTATTTCCTGTGAGCATCTTTCTATTCATCCGGCCGCCTCTTTCGGGGCCACTTTGGCCTCGGCTTCCCTCATCTTTTCGATGCCCCCGGCGGGACACTCCTGGGAGCAGATGAGGCAGCCCTTGCAGTTATCGTAGTCGACCTCTGGGTATCCTTCATCGTCCAGAGATATGCAGCCCTCGGGGCACCTTGCAAAACAGATCGAACACTTTGTGCAGACCTCGCGGTCCCAGACGGGCCTATAGACTCGCCAGTTTCCTGTCTTTCTCTTGGGCGAATTGCCGACGGCTGCGATGCTGGGGCTCGATGTCAGGGCAGGCTCGAAGGGCACCTTTATGACGGGACTTCCCTCCCCGACGGCCTCCAGCCTTTTGAGGTCGACGGCAGGGACCGACCGAAAGGAGAGCGTTGCAGCCTCCACGTTTCTTTCAAGCTCCTCTTCTCCCTCGACGATCCCGGCTAGCTCCCTTTTTATCGCCACCTTCAGGCAGTCCTCTCCGATATTTGCGATCTTGGCGGCAGCAGCCCCTGCGAGAGTGCTGAGGATCGGCTCGCCCAGCACCTCCAGGGAGATCCTGGTCATGTCCAGAGCCAAAACCTGCGCCCCCTCGATCCCATGCTCGGCCTTCACCGCTTCCGGGCTTAGGGGCGAATTTATCAGGACCGCTCCACCCCTCTTGAGGCCGGAGAGGGGCGAAGCCGTCGGGTCTTTGAGGAGGGTTTCGTCCATGACGACGACCACGTCGGGGTCGGATATCACACCACGTTCTGTTATCGGCTCGCCAGATATGCGAACGAAGGCGGTTATGGGCGCTCCCCTTCTCTCGGCCCCGTAGAGGGGAAAATCCTGGACGAAGAGGCCGTCCAGAAAGGCGGCCGTCCCGAGGAGCCTGCTGGCCACCTTCGCCCCCTGGCCGCCTCTGCCGTGAAATCTCAAGCTGAGCATTCGATGACCCTGTTAATTTCTTGGATCGAATCTATAAAAGCCCTATCCCTTCTTCTGCCACAGTTCATCTTCAGGGCCGGAATTCGAGATGCTGTTCTCCGAATCCCGATATCAAAAATGGTTCATCAATAACATAATTTCGAAAATAGGGGCGGACGATCATTTTAATAAAGTTTTGGTTCGATGCCGTCCCTCTTCCTCTGGCGCAGGGCTCGGCTCCACGAAATCGATATGCAGTTGAGGGAAAACGTAAAATCCCCACCTCTCATCGTATCCGGGGTGAAGGATCAGAGGATGCAGGGGACAGATGGGGATGAAGAAGGTGGTAGAGATGATTGAGGCGTGGGTGGTGACGGGGGTTTGAACTACGACGAGCACGTTCTGGCGGGGATCTTGACCTACCCGATAGCGATTTTAATCCTATCAGTCCTTAGCTTTCGCCTGGGCCTTCCCATCGATATGACCTTCCTGGCCATGTCCCTCGGCTACGCCTTCTACGTTCTGGGATCGGACCTGCCGGACATGGACCATCCCGAAGCCCTGATTCACAGGGTGATCAAGCCCTTCGTCTCGGTGGCCGTAGGGATCTCCGCCTTCAGAAACCTGGGCCTCCATCTCCACTTAACCTCCGACCCGATCATCAACCTCGCCCTCGCCTGGTTCGTGGCTGCCCTGGTGGCCGTCGTAGCCTGGAACCTCTTCAAGGTGCTGATGCCGAACCATCGGGGCGTCGTCCACTCCTCGGTCTTCGCTGCGGTCTACGCCCTCTTCGCCTTCGTCATCGTGCGTTTCGGCTTCAACATGGCTCCGGGCGAGGCGCTCTTCGTCGCCTTCGCCTCTTTTCTCGGCTACAACCTCCATCTGATATTGGATGGGAATTTCAGGTCGATGAGATAGTCGGGCCCTTTGCCGGCTCCAAAGTCGAAGATAGCTCCTGGCTGAACCTCTTGGAGCCCAGTTCCCGGAAAATAGATATAAAGGTCCACACAAATAATATTTCCTGAAAATTATGCTCAAGATAACTCCCTACCTGGGAATAATCGTCGTCCTGGTATCCATCGGCGGCATCTGGTACCCCAAGCTCGGTTACGTCGTGGCCCTGGTATTTCTGTCGATCTTGATCATCAGCCCCTTCCGAGGCAGGTGGTTTTGCGGAAACCTCTGCCCCCGGGGCAGCTTCAACGACTTCTGGATCGGGAGGATCAGCCGTCACTTGCCGATCCCTCGATTCTTCCGGAGCATGATGCTTAGGGTGCCGGTCTTCATCGGACTGATGGGCTTCATGATATCGAGGATCCTCACCACCCAGGGGATGGTGGACAAGATAGGGATGGTCTTCGTCACCATGTGCATCCTCACCACCTCCGCCTCGATTCTCCTCGGTGTGGCCCTGAGCCCAAGGGCCTGGTGCACTTTCTGCCCCATGGGAACGCTCCAGAGATATCTCGGTCGGGGAAAGTACCAGCTGAAGTTCGATCCGGACCTCTGCATCGACTGCGGCATATGCAAAACGGTCTGCCCGATGCAGCTTGAGGTAAACGAGATCGCCGATAAGCCTGACTGCATCAAGTGCGGTCGGTGCGTCGAGGCCTGCCCAAAAGATGCGCTCAGCTTCTGATCCTCAAAAAGTAGATGAACTTCTTGACAAGTTCATCTGACCTTTCTTTTTTGTAACTTTTTTATTTCCTGCTCGTTCATTTTTGAAGATCTGATTCTTTCATTCTTTCCAACTTAATTCCCATGCAATACTATTACTAATATCATA
>JBFESM010000194.1:0-3826 GCA_041548445.1 Methanothrix sp.
GGTGAACAGTTACACTTATTTTTGAATATATAGTATTAATTCAACTCAAAATCTTAACTAAATATGCGAAAACCAAAACTTGGAAATTAGAGTTATTCTTAGAGCTTAATAATCCTGAAGAAAACTATATAAATCAAAAACCATTGGAGAGATGGTAGACGAAATCAGAGCCGAAGGGAGGGTAAAAGTCGTTAAAAATATTATGGTGTATTTTAACCGACCAATACCGGATGGCGGACTGCTTTACCTGATGAGAGAGATGGGGATCAAAACTTAGAAAGTAGAGGAGGAAAATTCATGTCGCAATTAAAACCAAATCAGGTTGTCAATGTCGAAACTGCAGATTCCCGCTGGAAAGGTCTTTACAAAGCTGGTGGCGTGGCTTCCCTGATCATCGCCATATTGCTCCTCTGCGAGATCATCGTCTTTTCTGTGTGGCCGCAGCCTGACACCGTGATGGGCTACTTCGAGCTGTTTCACGACAACTGGCTCGTTGGACTCTTGGATCTCGATCTCTTGGGAATGGCCGCCTATATTCTGTTTGTCCCGGTGATCCTAGCCCTCTACGTTGCCCTCAGACGAGCCAGTGAGTCTTTCATGGCCATTGCCACGGTCCTCTTCTTCGTGGGGATATCAGTCTTTTTCGCAACGAATACGGCCTTCTCCCTACTCTACTTAAGCAACCGATACGCTGCCGCGACGACGGAGACGCAGAGGTCTATGTTCTTGGCAGCGGGGCAGGCGCTGCTCACCCTCTTCAATGTCGGAGCGTTCCAGGTGAGCTACGTCATCGTGTCCGCTGCCTGGTTGATAATCTCGGCCGTCATGCTAAAGAGCAGCATCTTCGGCAGAGTCACCGCCTATGCGGGAATCCTGGCAAGCGCAACTGCAATCGGAGCGGTCGCGCTGGAACACACGCCTGTAATAGGCGGCCTCTTAGCGCTCATTATTTCCCTATATTTCGCAGCGATTGTGTTTTTGGCGATATGGGTCATCCTGATTGCCCGAAGGCTCTTCCATCTAGGGTCAGGCGTTTAGAAAGAAGAGGCGAATCGGATTCATGGGTCATCGGTTAAGACAAGAATCGCGATGTGGCAGCGATCTTGGTAGCAAGTCAGATGAGATTGGACTGATCAAAAAGGGCACAGCAAGCCCTTCTTGAAATCGGATCTCGTCTATGTCGCGCATAATACGTGCGAAAAATTAGTCTACTATGTTGCTTAAAATCCCCAACCGATGACTAATGGATAAGTTCTTGCTATTTACCAACATACGAAGTCTATCAAATATAATTATATTGAAAATACAAGCTGAAGGTTCACAACCCAGTTAATCCGCAAAATACATCATCAATAAATTTATGTTGATTTTGTGAAAGAATCAACCAATTCATATTTAAAATGGCAGGACTCCTATCTGCAAAATATGAAAGTCCTCCTCTTCGACCCCTCGTCGGGAGCCTCCGGCGACATGATCATGGCCTGCCTTCTGGACCTGGGCGCAGATCCCGATATGGTGAGGAAAGCCGTTGAGTCGGTGGGCTGCGGCCTCGAAATATCCAGAGACGAAAAGCACCACATAGGAGCCGCCAGAGTCAGGGTCCTCGCCGGTGGGAAGAGGTACAAGACTCTCGCGGAGGCGAGGTCGATTCTGGAGGGGTCGAGCCTTTCGCCTTCGGCTCTCGACCGAGCTTTGAAGATCATGGAGATCCTGGCCGCGGCCGAGGGGAGGGTCCACGGCGTCGACCGGGAGGATGCGCGGTTCCACGAGATCGGGGCCCTCGACGCCCTGGCAGACATCGCCGGAAGCTCTGCGGGGCTTTCGAGCCTCGGGGTCGAGAGGGTTATTTCGCTTCCGATATCCGTTGGATCGGGGACGGTCATTGCGGCCCACGGCCGCCTTCCGGTCCCGGCCCCGGCGACCCTCGAAGTTCTAAAATCATCGGGCCTCCTCTGGAGGGGTGGACCCGTCGAGGGGGAGCTATTGACGCCGACGGGCGCAGCGATTCTGGCCGAGTTTGCAGACGAGGTCGCGGGCGATTACCCCCTCATCCGGGCCGAGGCCACGGGGTACGGCGCAGGCGCAAAAGATTTGGAGATCCCAAACCTGCTTCGCGGCGTCGTCGGCGAGCTGAAGGAGCAGGGTATGCATCGCCACAGCCATCCCCAACACGACCGGGTGGTCCAGCTCGAGACGAACGTCGACGACGTGACCGGCGAGGTTCTAGGAAACCTCCTCGACCTCTTGATGGATGAAGGGGCCCTGGACGTCTCGATCGTTCCGGCATTGATGAAGAAGGGCAGGCCCGCGAGCATCGTGAAAGTGATAGCGAAGCAGGAGGATATGGACCGACTCGCGCGCCTGGTGATGAGGGAGACGGGAAGCCTCGGCATCAGGATATTTCCGAGCCTTCATCGATACCTCGCTCGGAGGGAGGAGAGGACGATCGATGTCGAGATCGATGAGAGGGTTTTTCAGGTCCGGGTGAAGGTGAGCTTCGTTGGGGACGAGAGGCTCCAGATCAAGGCCGAGCACGAGGACTGCAAGAATATCGCATCGGAGGTCGGCCTACCCCTGAGAGAGGTTTCAAGAAGGGCGGAGGAGCAGGCCCGCAAGGAGATCGGCTGATTTCTTTTGCCGGGCTTATTGGCCTCTCCCGATCCGTAGTTTCTTTTCGGCTGAACGGCGGGTTAAAAGTTATTACGACCAGCTCGGCTAATCGCAAGGTTGATTAATCTTCAACTGGTCATCCTCTCTGGTGCATGTTTCATGAGTTCTGATGCCTCTAGCAAGCTCTTCGATGTCGCAAAGAGGCTGATGCCTGGGGGCGTCAGCAGCCCGGTTCGGGCCATATCCCCATACCCTTTCTACGTCTCCAGGGCCGAGGGCCCCTATCTCTGGGACGTGGACGGCAAAAAGCTCATCGACTACTGTCTCGCCTACGGTCCCATGATCCTCGGACATCGGCACCCCGAGATCATGGAAAAGGTGGTCGAGCAGCTGAAGCGGGACTGGCTCTACGGCACACCCTCAGAGTTGGAGGTGAGGCTCGCCGAAAGGATCGTGGATCTCTACCCGAGCATCGACATGCTCAGGTTCGTCAACACCGGGACCGAGGCGACGATGGCGGCCATCAGGATCGCTCGCGGCTACACCGGCAGGGACAGGATAGTCAAGGTAGAGGGGGGCTTTCACGGCGCCCACGACTCGGTCCTCGTAAAGGCAGGGTCCGGGGCAACGACTCTGGGGATTCCTGACTCCCTCGGCGTTCCAAAGGACACGGCAAAAAACACTCTCCAGGTCCCCTACAATGATCTTGGATCCATCGAGAAGGCCCTCACAGAATTCGAGGGCGAGGTGGCGGCGGTGATCATGGAGCCGGTCCTGGGAAACATCGGACCGATCCTGCCGGAAGCAGGATACTTAGAGGGCGTAAGGAAGCTCACAAAGGATCACGACGTCGTTTTGATCTTCGACGAGGTGATCACGGGATTTCGGCTCAGCCTCGGCGGGGCCCAGACCTACTACGATGTCGTTCCCGACATGACGACTTTGGGCAAGATTATCGGCGGCGGCTTTCCCATCGGCGTCGTGGGCGGCAAAAGGGAGCTGATGGAGATGGTCGCCCCCATCGGCGGGATATACCAGGCGGGAACCTTCAACGGCAGTCCGACGTCTCGTGCCGCCGGGATGGCGACCCTGGACGTTCTGGAAAAAGAGCGGGTCCTTGAGAGGCTGAACTCCGCAGGTGACGATATGCGAAAGGCCCTTTCGCAGATCGTCGAGGACCTAGGGCTCAACTATTCGGTCGTCGGGATCGCCTCCA
>JBFESM010000195.1:0-3811 GCA_041548445.1 Methanothrix sp.
GTCTAAACTCGCGATAGGGATCTGCTACGATTTCCCTCAAAACCCTCATGAATACTGTATTGCCGAATAAACCTCCGAACGGCAGTTCAATACTCTCCCAGGCCTGTTCTAGTTCTTCTGGCAACAGCATCAGTTCTTCATCTTCCATAATTTCACCCCTTTGTATGTAATCTCTAATCCAGTAACTGGTTCAGTAATACAATGTATATTAAGCATTCCCTTTGGTAACCTAAAGGATTATCGTCGTTCTCACCACCATTCATAACTTTTTTGTATGTCTATGATGAGCTCGATCGCACCTTGATTTGCGGGCCCACTTGCTAGCCCATGTTTTATCCTCCACCAAGACAACTTTTTCGCCATTTCTGTTCCTACGGAGGCTTATGCGTTCAGGCCCCATATCTTTCACAAATCGATCGATGTCTAAACCAACATGTTGGCAATATACTTCACATTTTTTAAGGGGCCATATATAACCTAAATTTTGAATCCATGCCAGAAATTCAGCCCCATTCTCGCCGGGGTCTGGCATGTCGGGTATTTCGCCTTCATATGCCCTCCTCTTCTTTTTGCTGGGCGACATAATGCAGACATATTCAAACGTCATAATAAAGATTGGGGCGTTCCAATATTGACACAACGTCAACACTCCTATGACAGATGGCGATCCCATAAATTTAACTCTTGTAATGTCTGGTCGGTCGGCAACCGTGCTTGGCCCCCAATCAAGTAAAATTTACTTGTCTTAACTCGCCTGGCGTTGAGTTTTTATACC
Organism: Methanothrix sp.; assembly: GCA_041548445.1. Taxonomy (GTDB): domain Archaea; phylum Halobacteriota; class Methanosarcinia; order Methanotrichales; family Methanotrichaceae; genus Methanocrinis. The sequence goes on from JBFESM010000195.1 coordinate 776, forward strand.
TCGCGAGACACCATATTGATCATGCAAGATTGGATTCACCCTCATTTTGATTACCAGCCCAAGCGGCCCCTCTTCCTCTGCGTCCTCTCCAACACCGACACCGGTAAGATTCCGGGGTTGAGCGCGGCAGGGGCGTCGCCGGACCTCACCGACTACACCCCCAGCGCCGACGCGGAGCTGGTGGAGCTCCACAAGATCGTGACGATACCCGAGATCCCGGAATCTCCAGAGGGGGCGACGACCCCGGCGGTGATGACCAAGGCCGCCCTCAGCCTCTCGGGGATTCCCTCCCTCTTTGTGACGAGCGGCCTGCGAAGAAAGCCCGCGGTGCCTTACGTCGACATGAACGGCTCGGCCGGAAGCGACATCAGGTTTGCGACCGCGGTCCCCGACGCCGCCGAGATCATGGATCGGGCAGCCCTTCTTGGAAAGAAGCTCGCCGCCTTCTCCGACTGCATATTCATAGGCGAGTCGATAGCAGGAGGAACGACTACCGCCATGGCCGTGATGCAGGCCCTCGGGTACCCGGGAAAGGTCTCCAGCAGCCTTCTGGATCACCCCCTGGCCAAAAAGCAGGAGATCGTCGATCAGGCCCTGGACCGGTGCGGAGCCTCTTTCGGGTCCATGAAGTCCGATCCCCTGAGGGCCCTTCAGGAGGTCGGCGACCCGATGATGCCCGCCGCTCTGGGGCTATTGAAAGGCCTCTCGGGGACCAAGGTGGTCCTGGCGGGAGGAACCCAAATGGCCGCCGTCCTCTGCGCCGCCGACGCCCTGGGCCTGGGTGGCGACGTTTCCATCGCGACCACCAGGTACATCGTGGAAGATCGAAACGCCAGCTTCGTAGAGACGGTGGAGGAGCTGGGGCGGAAGTGGTACATGGCAGACCCCGGCCTTGAGAGGTCCAAGATACCGGCACTCAGCTGCTACGCCCGCGGGAGCGCCAAAGAGGGAGTCGGCGCCGGTGGAGCGGTCCTTGCGGCCAGCCTCCGGGGCGTCACACAGCAACAGATCGTAGAGGGGTCAGACAGGGTCCTGATGACCGTGGAGCTGCCAAAGCCGAGCCGGGCCTGAAGGCAGTAGCACAGCCGGACCCAGAGGGTGGATCGGCGGACTCGATCCGACCCTCCCCTCCGCAAAGTTATTTATCGATTGGCGGTCCAGTCAGGCCTGGGGCAAACTACTTGGAGAAAGATCTTAGATCCCAGCTCGTCGAGAACGCCTGGATCATCCTGCCCATACTTTTCATTCTGATCCTCATATCCTACTTTCTCTTTCCCCTCATGGACGGGATCATCCTCGGGGTAGTCTTCGCCTACGTGGGAAGGCCGATAAGAGACAAGTTCGGACGCCGCCGACGCCTCGGCTCAATAGTCGCGACCACCGCCATAATATTTCCAATTGCGCTCATCCTCGGCCTCGGCGGGGTCGAGGTCGTCTCCCAGCTCAACTGGGTTGTGGAGAACCAGGGAGAGATAATTCGAAGGGTCGGCATCTTCCTCAGAAACATTGAGATTCCGCACGAAAACTACGATATACTTTCTGCAATCTACGATATACCTCCTGCGATCTACGAAGACCTGACGGGAAGCCTGAAGTCGATGATAGAGATACTGGCGAGGATCCTCTCAAGCCTTCCGGTCTTCTCCTACGGCATGTCTGTAATTCTTACAGGCCTCAACCTCGTAGCCTCGATATACGTCTGCTACTTCATCCTCATGGACGGGGGAAGGCTGGCGAGGGGAGTCATGACGATTCTCCCATCTGAGAACATATCGATCTACAAGAAGTACAGCGCCAGAATCGACAGCATCCTCTCCGGCATATTCATCGGTGCCATCTACACCGCCATCGTCAGCGGCCTGATCTCCGCGATTGTCTTTTACGCCTTCGGTATACCAAGGCCCTTTGCCCTGGCCAGCATCGTCTTCATATCGGGCATGATACCGGTCCTCTCGTCCTGGCTGGTGATAGTTCCGATAACCGTTTACAGGTACTTCGAGATGGGGCTCTTCGACGCCCTCCTCTTCTTCGCCGTCTCGACTGCCCTGATCTACCTACCATCGGATCTGATCATCAGGCCTTACATAGTCTCCACGAAATCGACGATCCATCCTCTGCTCGTGATCCTCTCCTTCGTCGGCGGGGTTTTGGTGGCAGGGATCGGCGGTTTCTTCCTGGCCCCTGCCCTGATGGGGATAGTGGTGGGAGTCTACCAGGTCCAAAAAGAGGAGGAGGGGGCTTCTGGCGAAGCGGTCCAGGTGGCGGAAGAGTCCATCGATTTGGCGGGCGACGAAGATGAACCGGACGAAAAGGAATCTCTCCGAGAAGCGATGACTGAGACGGAAGAGGAATGAGATTTTACGTAGAGACCTACGGCTGCGCTGCAAACCAGGGCAATTCTGAATCCTTCAGCGCCGCCCTGATCGAAAAGGGGCACCTTCCTTCATCTTTGGAGAGGGCCGAGATCGTGGTCGTCAACACCTGCGCAGTCACCGGCCGGACCGAGAGGAAGATGATCAAGAGGCTTCGCCAGCTTCAGGGCGAGAGATTGGTGATCGCGGGCTGCCTTCCTGCGGCGATGCCCGAGACGGTCCGAGATATACGTTGCCAGGAGGTTTTAGGCGTCCTCGATCGGTCGGCGGGCATGAAGATGGGCGAAGCCTTCCGTCCCGAGGAATCGAGATCCCATCGTCCCCCGCCCGCCCAAAACCTCTGTGCCGTCGTCAACATCTCTGAAGGGTGCAAGGGACGATGCAGCTACTGCATAGTTAGAAGGGCGAGAGGAGCACTTCGGAGCAAGCCCGTCCAGGAGGTGGCCGAAGAGGTCCGAAGCCGCCTGAAAGAGGGAGCGGTGGAGATCCAGCTCGCATCCCAGGACGCCGCAGCCTATGGTTTGGACCTGGGGTCGAGCCTCCCAAAGCTTCTTGACGCCGTCGCCGAGATCGATGGCGACTTCAGGGTGAGGGTCGGGATGATGAACCCGGACCAGCTCGCCCCGATCCTGGAGGATCTGATCCGATCGTACGAAGATCCCAA
>JBFESM010000196.1:0-3795 GCA_041548445.1 Methanothrix sp.
AGAATGTTGAGTCACAAGGAATCCCAGAAGAAAGGACGGCTACGAACAGATGAATTTGTTAGAATTCGAATAGCTGATGACCGGCGCGAACATGCCCCGCTGCTTGCAGCGGGGTGCGCTGTTTTACTAAAAAGGGCGGAGTTTAGGGTAAATCTCTCATTATATGTTTGTTATTCATATAATGTCTTATTAAACTTAGCCATTCTCAAACCTTGCACTCGGCCAGATACTAAGTTCCTGCCCACAGGCAACATCAGATAAAATAGGCTACTAGATATTCATTCTTTACTAGTAAAATTGGCGCTGAGGGTGAGATTTGAACTCACGAGGCGCAGTGCACCACCGGTTCCCCCGTCGGACCTTTCGCTTCGGGCGATGGTCCGAGTTCAAGACCGGCGCCGTGGGCCGCTTGGCTACCTCAGCACGCGCCTGTTTCTTGGAACTTGGGCTTTTTAAGCCTGGCGATCTGAACGCCTGCAAAAGTTTTAACGTCGATGCCGGGAGAGGGGGAAATATGCTGATCAAAGACGTCTCGATCATGGAGGAAGGAAGGCTTCTCCGGGATGTGAATATCGCCATCGACGGGAGCCGGATCTCAGGGGTGGGACCGGGGGTCGCCGACGAGTCGGGCGACGACGAGGTGATCGACGGCTCGGGAAAGCTCGCGATCCCGGGCCTTGTCAACGCCCACACCCACCTCGCCATGACCCTCTTTCGGGGCTACGCCGACGACATGGAGCTGATGCCGTGGCTCGAGGAGAAGATCTGGCCCCTGGAGGCGAAGCTCACCGCCGAGGACATCCACTGGGGCGTGAAGCTCGGCTGCCTCGAGATGATCAGTTCGGGGATCACCTGCTACAACGACATGTACTACTTCATGGACGAGACTGCCCGGGCGACGAAGGAGATGGGGCTTCGAGCCTTCCTCTCGGAGGTCATCTTCGACATGAGGCCGGACATTATCGCGACGACCGAGCCCTTCATCAAGAGGTGGAAAGACGACGACCTGATCGTCCCAGCCCTGGGACCCCACGCAGTCTACACATGCTCAGAGGAGACCCTCCTTAAGTCCAAAGAGATCGCAGAAAAGCACGACGTTATGCTCCACATCCACCTCTCGGAGACGAGGTCAGAGGTGGAGAGCTTCGCCAAAAACTGCAGCCAAAGCCCCGTCGAGTACCTGGACTCCCTTGGCTTTCTGAGCGACAGGGTGATCGCTGCCCACTGCATATGGCTTTCTCCAGAGGACATATCGATCATCGCCGAAAGAAAGGTGAACGTCGCCCACTGCTCGATCAGCAACCACAAGCTCGCCTCTGGGATCGCGCCCCTGGACCAGCTCCAGATGGCGGGCGCCAACATATGCCTTGGGACCGACGGCGCCTCCTCGAACAACAGCCTCAACCTCTTCCAGGAGATGAAGACGACGGCCATCGCCCAGAAATGTGCCCATTCTCGCCCCGACCTCTTCAGTGCCGGAGAGGTCTGGAAGATGGCGACGGAGAACGCATACGCCGCCTTCCGTCTCGACCTCGGGCTTCACCAGGGAGCTTTGGCCGACCTTGCCCTGATCGATCTGAAGAAGCCCTGGTTTTTCCCCCTCACCGACGAGAACATCGTCTCCCACCTTGTCTACAGCGCCCAAGGCGGCGTGGACACGACGATCGTGGGCGGGAAAGTCCTGATGAGGGGCGGTGTCATCCCCGGCGAGGAGGCGATCCTGGACCGGGCCCAAGAACAGTTCCTGGACCTGGTGACCAGATAGATCGCCAACAGATCCCGGGAATTTTCGAGGCTTGGGCCGATAGGATGATCACCACCGCTTCTTCCTTCGGATCCTCGGCAGATGAAGCCTCTTTCCGGCCCCGCCCAGGTAGAGGATCGTCAGAACGATCGCGATGATCGGGACAATGAGTATCGCCCGAAGGCCCGTTGGGGCCTTCACCTCCACCAGGGCTGCAAGGTCTTCCCTCCTCTGTGCACCTCCGTCGCCGGAGACGTACTGGATCTGACAGACTAGAGCGTAATCTCCGGGATCCGCCTCCCTATCCACTTCCAGGGGAAACTCGGCGACCGCCTTTTTTCCCGGCTCGATATCTCCGAGGGCCATCTCCTCATCGGTCGAGTTGAAGGGGGGCTGGACGAGGAGCTTCGCTTGCACTTCCCGCGCCAGTACGTCGCCGGAGTTTGCCAGGACCAGCTCAAGATCGGAAGCGCGACCAGGGGATATCGAGCCCTTCACCTCTGCCACCTCAAGCCTCGCGCCCGTCATAACAGGGACCTCAAGAGAGATCGTCTCCTTTGCAGCAGCTCTCTGGAAGTATATCTCCGGGTAGAGGGGGTTTCCCTGGACCTGGACGTCCTCCAGCCTCTCGTAGGAGATCTCCAGAACCATCGGATAAATCCCGGAGCTTGCAGACTCCTCCGCCCGTACCGAGAACTCCATCGGCACCTTCAGACTCGCGCCGCTTGAGAGAGATCCTGCCAGCTGGGACCTTGAGAGGACTTCGATCCTCTCATCCCTGGATATGAGCCTCGCCTCGATTCCGACGGCCTCCGAGCCCTCCATCTCCATCTCCCCCTCCAGAAGGGCCAGCATCTTTTCGTCCTCGGTTTGGGGCGCCCTCTTCTCCTCAAGGCCAGTGACCTGGCCCCGATTCTCTACGTTTACGAAGACCGACCCCACCTTTCCGGTCTCGAGGCTCGATCTGACGGAGGTGACGAAGATTTGGGGTCCACCCTCGGCCCGATAGAAATCCTCCACCGAACAGGCCATGGGTGAGATGAGGACAAAAGTCAATAGCATCACCCTCATCGCAATACCAAAGGGCATCATCTCTCTCTCCGCATACCGCTCTTGCGGCCATCTATTTGTATTAGCATCACCCTCTTTTTGATGTATGGACAACATGAACACCCTGGATCTTTTGACCTTCTTCTTCATAGCTTTCGTGCTCTACGCCGTCCTGCTGCCCCAGTTCCAGCTCTGGAACCTGAGGAGGTCGAGGATCGGCCTGATCAAGGAGATGGAGAAGGCCTGGGGGTCCAAGGTGCTCACCATGGTCCACAAAAAAGAGGCGATATCCCTCTTGGGCCTTCCGATATACCAGTTCATTGACGTGGAGGACGCTGAAGAGCTCCTCCGGGGGATCAGGTCCGCGGATTCCAGACCCATCGACGTCATCGTCCATTCGCCGGGAGGCCAGCTTCTTCCCAGCATCCAGATCGCAAGAGCCCTGAAAAATCACCCTGAGAAGACCCGTGCCATAATTCCCCACTACGCCATGAGCGGGGGCACGATCGTCGCCCTCGCCTGCGACGAGATCGTGATGGACCCGGACGCTGTGATCGGGCCCATCGATCCCCAGGTGGGCGACTTCATCAGGGGGTCGTACCCCGCCCACTCCTGGATCTACGCGACGGAGATGAAGGGCAAAAACGCCGACGACACAAGCTTCGTCATGCGCCACATATCCGAGAAGGCCCTCAGGATGATGAGTTATCACCTTCGCGAACTTCTGGAGGATAGGGTGGACGAGGAGTCCTTCGAGAAGATCGAGAAGATGCTCCTGGGCGGAGAGAACGTCCACAGCCTTCCCATATCCTCATCGGAGGCGAGGGGGATGGGCCTTGCCGTCACCACCGAGGTCCCGCCCCAGGTTCACCGCTACATGTCCACCTTCAGGGCGGTGAAAAGCAGCGTCGAGTATCTGAGGTGACCTTCGAGTCGACCCTCTTTTGCCAAGGCTACCTCTCGACCTCCAGGGCCTCCTCCGCCGTCATGCCCTGATGAAC
>JBFESM010000197.1:0-3773 GCA_041548445.1 Methanothrix sp.
CAAGGAGGGCCTTTCCCTGGAAGAGGCCGAGCGGAGGCTTTCCGAGCATGGCCCAAACCAGCTCGAAGAGATCTACAAACCCTCCAAGGCCCGGATATTCCTCCGCCAGTTCGAAAACTACCTGATCATAGTCTTGATCGCAGCCTCGGTCATCTCCTGGATCGCGGGGGAGACGACCAACTCCTACGTTATCCTCGGGATAATCTTCTTCATATCCCTCCTCGGCTTCGTCCAGGAGTACAAGGCTGAAAGGGCGATGGAGGCGCTCCAGGAGATGGTGGCACCGGAGGCGAACGTCCTCCGGGCCGGCAAGATGAGCCGGATCCCGGTCAAGGGGCTCGTCCCCGGTGACGTCGTCTACCTGGACGCCGGAGACAAGGTCCCCGCCGACGGGAGGGTGATCGAGGAGACCTCCCTTCAGATCGTCGAATCGTCGCTGACAGGCGAATCGGTCCCCGAGAAGAAGGGGGTCGAGGCCGTGGCCGAGGAGACGCCGCTGGCCGACCGGACGAACATGGTCTACATGGGAACGATCGTCGTCTACGGCAACTGCAGGGCGGTGGTGACGGGGACCGGCCAGGATACGGAGCTCGGCCGGATATCGGGGCTCGTCCAGAAACGGCCCGAGGACCCGCCGATAAAGATCAAGTTCCAGGAACTGGCAAAGCAGCTCGCCTTGGTGGTCCTGACCGCCTGCGTCATCATCTTCGCCGTCGAGGTCTTCCGGGGCTCGCCGGTTCTCGAAACGCTGATAATCGCTGCCGCCCTGGCCGTCGCCGGGATTCCCGAATCTTTGCCCTTCGTCACCACCATAACCCTCGCCTACGGAACCCAGATCATGGCGAGGAAGAACGCCATCATCCGCCGCCTTCCCGCCGTCGAGACCCTCGGCTCGACGACGGTGATCTGTACCGACAAGACCGGCACCCTCACCCGAGGCGAGATGATGGTGAGAAGGATCTGGACGACTCGAGAGGTGGAGGTGACCGGCTCCGGCTACGATCCAACCGGCACCTTCCTCTTGGGGGAGAAGGATGCGGATGCAAAGAGAGAGGTGAAGCCGAGTGAGGACAGACACCTCACCGCCCTTCTCGCCGTCGGCGCCCTCTGCAACAACTCGAAGCTCGAAGAGGGGCCGAAAGGCTGGCAGGTTATCGGCGACCCCACCGAGGGCGCTCTCATCGTCGCCGCCTCAAAGGGGGGCGTCCTGGACTGGGTCGAGAGCTGGTACGTCTCCGAGGTGGTGGAGTATCCCTTCGACTCGGAGATGAGGAGGATGACGACGGTCCACAAATCTCCCGAGGGGCTGACCGTCTCCATGAAGGGCGCCCCCGAGACCGTCCTCGACTTCTGCGGGCGGATCATGCGAGACGGGACGGAGGAGCCTATCACATCCGAGGATCGCCAGAGGGCTCTTGCAGCCGCCGACGAGATGGCGGGCCAGGGCCTTCGGGTGCTGGCCCTCGCCTGGAAGGAGATGGAGACGGGCTCCGCCATCGAAAGGGAAGGGGTGGAGACCGACCAGATCTTCCTCGGCCTAGTCGGGATGATGGACCCGCCACGGGAGGAGGCGAAAGATGCGATACGAATCTGCAAGGCCGCCGGAATCAAGCCGGTGATGATCACAGGCGACCACAAGCTCACGGCCTCGGCGATAGGCAGAGAGCTCGGCATCCTCGCCGAGGGCGGCCGGGTCCTGGAGGGAACGGAGCTTGAGAAGATGGATGGTGAGGAGCTATCCGACGTAATCGAGGAGGTCTCGATCTTCGCGAGGACCACGGCCGAGCACAAGGTCAGGATCGTCGACGCCTTCAGCGGAAAAGGGCACGTCGTCGCCATGACCGGCGACGGCGTCAACGACGCTCCGGCTCTTCGGACCGCCGACATCGGTGTTGCCATGGGAAAGACCGGGACTGAGGTCTCCAAGGAGGCCTCAGACATGGTCATCACCGACGACAACTTCGCAACGATCGTCGCTGCCGTGGAGGAGGGAAGGAGGATCTACGCCAACATCAGAAAGGCCTCCAGTTACCTTCTCTCCTGCAACTTCGCCGAGGTGATGACGATATTCCTCGGCGTGATGCTGGGCCTTCCGGTGCCGCTGCTCGCCCTCCAGATCCTCTGGATAAACATTGTCACCGACGAGTTTCCGGCGATCGGCCTTTCCGTCGAGCCCGCCCACTCCGACCTGATGACGAGAAAGCCCCGAAACCCGGCCGAGCCGATCTTGACGAGGGGCCTATTCCTCTACACCCTCGGGATATCTGCGGTGATCTTCATCGGAACCCTCGGCCTTTACGTCCTCTCTCTGAGAGAGGGCGTTCCGATCGACCAGTCCAGGACGACGGTATTTGCGGCCTTGGTTATCTTCGAGCTTTACAACGCCTACAACAGCCGCTCTCTCCGGGACTCCTTCTTCAAGATGGACCCGAGGACGAACAAGAAGCTGATCGCGGGCCTTGCAGCATCCCTGGCAGGCCTTCTGGTGGCGATATACCTTCCCTTCATGCAGAAGCTCTTCGATACCGCACCAATCAACGCTGAGAGCTGGATTGCGATTCTGGTTGTGGCATCGGCGGTGGTGGTGGTGGCGGAGATATTCAAACGCTGGGAGCTTCCCGAGAGAAGAGCGTGAAGAGGTAGAACCGAGCCTCGCCCTCGTTGACGAGGGTCCTGGAAAAGCCGGGGATCCGGGCGACCTCGTCAGCAAGAGGCCTTACGATCACGTCGGCCCCGATCTCTTGGGCCAGCTTTCCCATGGCGATCTGCATCTCGAGGGGCGGCCTTATCGAGTAGATGAGAGATGCTTCCTGATACAGGTCCAGGTTCGGGGAGAATATGTCGTCTTCGACGACGAATAAGTCCCCGACGGACCGTCCAGTCTTCTCGGTGGCCAATACCTCGATGTGAGGGGCGAGCAAGAGGGCGACTTCGGGGACACAACCGACCCCCACCTCCACCACCTTTCCCGAGTAGCGGGCGAGGATGAAACGGGCGAGGTCTGCCCCGCCCCTGACCTTTTGATGTGACATCTGATTCGAAGACGAAGGCGATAGCCCTACAACCCCAGCTTTTCGAGAGCCAGCATCGCCGCCTTCTCTCCGGAGAGGAGCATCCCGCCGAAGATCGGGCCCATCCTGGGACCGCCGGCAACGGCCGTCGCCGCCATCCCCGCGGCGATCAGGCCGGGGTAGACCTCCTGAGTCACCTCGACGACGGTCTTCTCGCCGACGTCGGCCCACATCGGCTTTTCGCCTACGACGCCCAGAGACCCGACTTTGGCTCCAGGGATCTTCCTCTGGACGACCTTGCAGATGTTGGCGTCGTGGCCGGTTCCGTCGATGACGATCTTCGCCCTCACCGATAGCGGGTCAACGTGAAGTCTCGTCCTCTCCACCGCCTCCCAGTTGATGACCAGGCCTGCGATCTTCTCGTCCTCACGGATCATGACATCCTCCACTGTGACGAGGTTTATGATCTCGGCCCCGGCGTCGATGACCCCCGCCGTCAATTTCGCCACCGTCTCGATGGAGCTTGCGATGTAGTAGCCCTCCTCGTACTCCCGGTACCAGACCCCGAACTCGTCCAGGATCCTGCACCCCTCCTTCTGGACGACGATCCTTGGAAACATCATCCCGCCGCCCCAGATCCCGCCGCCGACGAATAGGTCCTTCTCGAAGACCACGGTCTTGGCGTCGGCCTCGGCGAGCTTCTTTGCCGCCACCAGGTTTGCGGGGCCCGCGCCCACCAGAGCCACGTCCACGTCGGTGTAC
>JBFESM010000198.1:0-3762 GCA_041548445.1 Methanothrix sp.
ACCAAGATGATCAAGTGGAAGGGTTCTTATCTCCATGGTCGCTACCCCTAAAATCCGATATAACCAGATATTTAATAAATCTTTGCTATAAATTCTCGCGAAAATGTTTGAAAATCAGACCGTTAGTGCGAAATGGCGGATATATCTCAGGTTAGGAAAACTCAAGTTCGATCTACCCACATAAAACAGCGAGGAGCCAAAAAGATAGAAGGGCGGAGCGGTCTCGACCCGCCCCTCATCATCCGAAGCCCTAGACGATCCACCCTTTTATCTCGTCCCTGGCCTGGCGGAAGGCCTCTAGCTGCTCCTCCTCCGGCTCTGAGGCGGCGGGATCTTCGAAGCTCCTGTGGACCATCTCTCGCGCCTTGTGGGCCCCAGTGTCGGAATGTCAAGATCTGTGCTGCAGATGGTGCAGGTCTGTCTCGCCCTGTCGCAGACGATGACGACGAGATCGAATATCTTATCCCTGAACTCCTCAAAGTTCTTCGAGCGCTGGCCGGAGATGTCGATGCATATCTACTTCAAGACAGAGACGGCCCGAGGGCCGACTATCATTGCCTCCACCCTGGCGCTTTACGCCTCGTACCGATCCCCGTACAAGCCCCTCAGGAGCTCCTCGGCCATCTGAACTCATATCGGTCATCTCATCAGTCGAAGCTCGGCTGAACGGGACTTGCCCTGATAACTTCTGCGGGGCAGGCCTCTTCTGCCCCCCTCAGGCACTCCTCGAACCGATCTGGAGCTAAGCCTTCGTCCAGCTTTCCCGCGATCCTGTACTTCTCCGCCACCGCGCCCCGGCCGTCATCGAGGTTTTCGATGAAGAACTCAGGGCAGATTCCCCAGCATTCGCCACAGCTGATGCAGCCGTCCCGGTCAACTGTCAATATGATCATAAAACAACCATCTCGATGTAAGTGCCTTCAAAAGGTGAATAAATTGCCTTCCCCCTCCATCACATCCTCTACGAGCCTCTCGTAGAACTCCTCCAGAACCTCCGCCCTCTTCCTCGGAACTATCCCCCGGGCGGCCACATCCTCTTTGCAGGCGCGCACCTCGCAGGACTGCGGAAACGCCGGGACCTTATCCTGCAGGTGATAGACTCCATCCCCCGCCAGGTAGAGCCTCGACCTCTCTGATCGAGCCAGAAGGTCCAGGCAGAGCTTGGACCTCTCGCTTTGGGGCGGTTTTGTCAGGAGAAATACGACCGTCGATCTCAAACCCATATCCTCGTCCCCTCTAAAGCAGGATGAAGCAGTCTGAATCTTCGATCGCCTCCATGAAGTCATCCTCGTCGAACAGCTCCACCGTCTCGATCAGCTCCTCACCACATAGCCCCCTCTCCATCACCGAGGGCTCGTGGGCCATAACCCTCATCTCGCCGTAGGCGTAGAGGATGTCGGCAAGGTCTGGAACACCGAGGCCCTTTGAGTCCTGATTTGCCAGGGCCAGGTAAGCACCGCCACCGCAGAGCCCTATGGTCACCTCCATCTTGCCGAGGCTGACGGCCGCGGCGTTCAGGACGCCGAAGGCCTTCTCGCTCCCGTAAGGTGCGGAGTCGAGGAGGTAGAAGACGGATCTCATCGGGATAGACAAATCACCTTGTCGCTTTTACTCAGCATCTCTGGGAGGTCGTAGAGGCTAGAGATCTTAATCCCATCATGATAATCCCGAGTGGATCCGTCTTCATCTGCCGAATAGCCCCTGGCGGCGGCACAACGAGAGCAGGCTCTTATCACTGCTCCCCTCTCAGCGAGATTGGCGAAGAGCTCACCCTCGTTGGCAAAGAACGCGGGGTTCTGCCCTCGGCAGGGGATGTGGACCGCGTCCAGGTAGAGGAATATTTTCACCTCATACCTTTTCAGGGCGGCATCGGCTATCTTGAACGCGATCTGGGCATACTCGGAGATGTAGGGGCCGTCGGCAAGGATGATCGTCAGGGTCTTCAAGGCAGCCTCTGGTTCAGATGTACTCGGTCAAGACCTGGAGATGCTCTTGGTTCTGTCTATACTTTGGATCTTTGAGAGGCGTGCAGAGGTCGAGGGATACCTCCCCGTTCATGAGCCTGATGGCGAACGAGTAACAGCTCTGCTCGCCGCACTCGCCGCAGTCGGTCCGGGGAAGGTATTTGTAGATCTCCATCGGTTCGACCCTGATCTTCTCCCGCGGTGTCGGAGCCACGCCCTTAGCTATCGCCTCGTTGATCGTCTCTTTCAGGATCTTGAGCATCACCCTGGCCTCGGCCTCGTCTTTGATCATCGTCATGGTGACGTTTCCCGTGCCATAGACGGTGATCAGAATGTCCCCACGCTGGATTATCAGGGCACCGATCCTTTCTGAGTACCTTCCTCTCGGGAATAAGGGCTCGAGGGCCTTGAGGGCTCCACCCAGGGGCGGAGTCATGTTGGCTATGATCCGAAACTTCGTCGAATCGGCTATGCAGGGCAATAGCTGCCTCACCTCTGTGATCTCAACGGGCTTTGCCTGGGAGAGGTCTGCAGCCTTCGCAGGCGCCTTTTCAGCCTTTCCCTCCATGAAATTCTTGCCGAACTCGCTGAGCTGCACTTTTCCCTCTTCCATCTCGATGAGCCCTGCTTGTTCAAGGATCTTGAGATGGTAGTCGAGCATCGACTTGCCGACCGCCTCCCCGATCTCTTCCGCCGTCTTCTCGCCATCGACCAGGAAGCTCATCATCTTCCTCCGCGGTATGTTGGCCATGGCGTTGCTCACCATCTTGATCTCTTCCGGCTTTCCCGGCATCTTAACCACCTACCATAGATTTTGTAACCGCTACCACATGTTTTTGGCCGCTACCATAGCTTGTAACCGAAGTATCGGGCCGCAAAGACGAGCCCCGTGACGATTATCATCACCCCAAAGAATTTGACCACCCATTTTCCGATGGCCAGGTACTCCTCGCCCATCTTTCCCCCAAAGGACCTGCTGAAAGTGGCGATGGGGATTATGGGAACGCCGTGACCTACCCCGAAGATGAAGAGCATCAGACCTCCTGTCAGTACCGATATATCCTGAGACATCAGCCAAATCAAGGCTGGAAATACCAGGGAGACGGCGCAAGGAGCCCAGCCCAGGGCGAAGAAGACACCTAAGGTGAAAGCCCCGATGAAAGTCGAATGTTTGAAGAGGCCGATGGATAGGTTGACGGCCCTCTCCATGAATCCTTTCTTCTCCCTGAACACCTCTTCTCCTCTTGAAGGAAGTCTGGATGTGACGGGCTCTAAGATCTCGCCAATTGGCTTGAAGACGTTAATCCCCAGAACCACCAGCAGGACTCCGGCCGCGAGATCGAAGAACCGGGAGTCTCGGACGAATACTCCCATGTTGGATATGAAGAGCCCCACCACGAAGAAGACGAGAGCCATGCCGAGGGTGAAGGCTATCCCGATCAGAAGTCCCTCTCTCGACGAGGAGCCGTAATTTTGGTCGTCGGTCAGAACCCTCTTTCTTCGAGATGTCATGATATAAGAGAACATGGCTATGAGGAGGGCGAGAGAGCAGGGCGAAAATGAGGTGATGACCCCGAGGCCGAACATCCCCAGAAACGTGACCTTCTGAATTGATACGCTCCCTTCCATCCCGGCCCATTCTCCCCTCTGCATAGCCTCGACTTTGGCTTGAAGTGTCTCAGCATCCTGGATACCGTCGATCTCTCCTTTGCCCAGCTGGTAGATGTGATAGACCCCCGCCACCATCCCCTCCCGATCGATCAAGATGATAGTGGGATTTGAGAATCCTCCCTCGAAG
>JBFESM010000199.1:0-3749 GCA_041548445.1 Methanothrix sp.
CTGGACGGTGGACTGGACGAGTGGAAGGATGCCGGGAAGGCGACGGAGAGGAAGGCGAACGAGAGGGCCGCCGTGACCTATTCGCCCCGGGTGAGGTCAGGCCTATTGGCTGACTACGATGGGGTGGCCAGCGGCGAGTACCAGGTCGTCGACGCAAGAACTCTCCAGGAGTTCGCCGTGGACAAGATAACGGGCGCCATCCACATAGACATCGATGAGGTTCAGACCGACGGCCAGGTCAGAAGCAGCGAAGACCTGGCAGACGTCTTCGCGGGTCTCGACGAGGACGAGCCGGTCGTCGTATACTCCAACGCCGGCGCCAGGGCCGCCATGGTCTGGTACGCCCTTCAGCTGATGGGATACGAATCGAGCATCTATACCTGGAACGACTGGGAGGATCACAGGCCCCCGGTCAAGGCCGTCCTTAAAGAGGCCCGAGCCGACCCGAACCCCGCAAGGCCGGGGCCCGTGAAAATATACGTCACCTTTGAGATCGTACCCGACGAGGGCGATTCTGCTACTGAGCTCTTCGCGACGGAGACCGTCGCGGAAGATGAATCCATATCAGACGACGGGGTCGTCGAAGAGGTCGCCGATGATGTCGTCCCAGAGGGAGACGGGTTCAATGAGACGAACAAATCCGCCATCAGCGGGACCGAGATCGAGGAGATGATCTCAGAGGCCACCTCAATGGAGGAGCCGACGGTGAAAACGATGGGCTGCGTCGCCTGCTTCGATCCCGTGACCCTCTACGCCTCTGGCTCCAACCCTTCTGAAGTGATAGGTGGGGTCAAGCTGGGTTCTGTGGGTAGCACAAATCTTGCGCCGATTACGGCCGCGGGCGCCCTGATCCAGAATCAGGAAGGTGACGTTATGGCCACCATCGAGCTGGTCTCCACCATGAGCGACGAGTATGTCGGGACCTGGGACGCCACCGGCGCGCCCGAGGGGGTCTACACGGTGACCCTGGCGGCGGCAGCAGGCGGAAAGACCTCCTACTTCCAGGATGTCCTGACGATAGAGATCGATAGCTCGGCTCCGGTCCAGGAGACGGCGACTAACACCGCGGCAAGCACGGGCATCAGAAAGCTGAGTAGTTATTAATTGGATGAAGACATAGAATTAGGGGATGAACCACCCAAGCCCTCCATTTTTTATCGCCCTGGTGGCGATCGTCTGGACCGCCTCCAGCGGCGCGGCCATCTCCGTCTCTTTGAACGAGCAACCTATGGAGGTATCGCCACGGTGGTTTCTCCAGAGGATGGATTCGGCCCTCAACCCGGCTGATGACGACATCGAACCACCCGTCATCTTCAACGTCCACATAGCTCCGATGATCATGAAGCAGTGCGACCCGAACGTCGCCGGGGTTGAGATCACCGCTTGGGTGAGAGACGACGGGGCGGTCGAGACGGTCTACGCCGAGGTGGGCGGTCGGTACGTGCCTCTGATCGACCTCACCAGAAGCGGAAGGTACGAGGGTCGATGCAGCTCCAACCTCTCGCCCGGAGACCACAAAATCGCCATCGTCGCCGTCGATCTGGCTGGAAACGCCGCCGTGCGTTCCGACCAGGTCCTCACGGTCCTCGACCCCCTGGACCTGAACTCAAACCGGATCGAGGACTGCCTCGAGGAGCTCGAAGACCAGGACCTGAGGGTCATAGTCCTCACCGAGGAGAACGTCTCTCTGAAGAGCGGTGTGCCAGAAAGGATGGATGAGGAGTTCAGAATCCTGCCCGGTGCCTCGATGGTGGTCCCATGCAGCGAGCTTGAGAGCCTGGCGAAGACGGAGGGCGTCGTAGGGGTTTACGAAGATAAGAAGCTCACGATCCTGGGCGATGTCTCGGACGGGTACAGCCCCAGGACCGATCCCCGCTTCAGTGTCGACGACTACGTCGGCAGAGGCATGACGGTGGCGATCCTCGATACCGGAGCCGACCCGAATCACCGATCTATTGACGACATGGACGACGACATCTTCACCATCGACCCCAAGATCATCGCCTTTATGGACTTCGTCAACGGCAGGGAGGAGGTCTACGACGACCACGGCCATGGCACCCACTGCGCCAGCCTGATCGCGGGGACCGGGGATCAGGGCGGAGTTGCTCCCGGAGCCAGGCTTGTGGTGATCAAGGTGATGGACAAGGACGGCGCATGCTACCTCTCCGACGCCCTCACCGCCCTTGACTGGTGTCTAGAAAACCAGGGCGACCTCGGGATAGATGTGATATCCTTCAGCGTCGGTGGCGAGGGGCCCAGTGACGGGTCCACCCTCCTTGATGCGGCCTGCGACAGGATGGTGGACGAGGGGATCGTCATGTGCGTTGCCGCCGGAAACTCCGGTCCAGCCGCCAAGTCCATCGTCACGCCAGGCACCGCCGAGAAGGTGATAACCGTGGGCGCCATGGACCCCGCCGGGGAGATATTTCAGAGGTCGTCCCGGGGCCCGACCCCCGACAACCGGGTCAAGCCGGACCTGGTGGCGGTGGGGGTGAACGTCACCTCGGCTCGGTCCGGAACCCTCCGCGGCGAGGGCAACATGTCCGGGACCTCCATGGCCGCGCCCCAGGTGGCGGGGGCTGCGGCGGTGATCCTGGAAAAGCAGTCGAGCCTCGACCCTGCAGGGGTGAAAAGGGTCCTCCTCAGGTCCGCCGACGACATAGGGCTATCGGGTCCCGACAACACTTACGGCTACGGGGCCCTGAACCTCTCTTCTGCCCTATATCTGGTGGAGGAGCCCGAGGACCGGTCCGAACCTGAGGTCTTCAGCCTCGAGCTTAGCAGATCCATGGCCATGGCCGGAGATCCCGTCATGATCGAGGCGGGAGTTTCTGGAGACGTCTCCAACGTCGAGGTCCACGTCATCGGCGACGACAGGGATATCAGGATTCCGATGCGCGACTTCGACAGGAACGGCGTCTACACCGGCCGCTGGGAGACGAGGTTCTGGGATCCCGGCGACTATTCGATCGCGGTGGAGGCCGCTGACCAGTTCGGCGGCATGGGGACGAGCGCCGTCCCCTTCGTCCTGGCCTGAGGAGGTGAAGGATGGACCCAAAAATAGAGATATCAAAGTTCGGACGAAAGCTCGTAGCTTCAGGCCTCGCTTACGCCCATTTCGGGAATATAAGCCTCCTTTTAGATGAAAATATCCTGATCACCTCCACCGGATCGATGCTGGACGAGATCACCGATGACCAGGTGGTCGAGGTGACCTGCGAAGGGCCATGTTCAGAGGACGTTCTCGCCAGCTGCGAGACCGTCGTCCACCGGGCCATCTACGAAAAGACCAAAACCGGTGCCGTTATCCACACCCATTCTCCTTACGCCGTTGCCACATCGATCCTGGAGGAGGGGCCTTTCGAGTCGATGGACGGCGAAGGGGCCCGTTTTCTCGGAATCGTCCCCATAATCGGAGGGGAGATGGGCAGCCTCGATCTCGCCAAAAACGCCTCGCTGGCCCTCAAAGAGCACAGGGCCTGCATCGTCCGGGGCCACGGCGTATTCGCCGTCGGCGCGAGCCTCGAAGAGGCCTACATCGTCGCCTGCATGGTGGAACACAGCGCCATGATCAGGCGGCTGGTCAACGTGAGATGATGAATAGACCATTCCCCAGACCATTTTCTCAGGATCTGTCCATCGGCGGGTAGACGAAGGCCCCATGTTCGACGAGGTCGTAGTTGACATGCATGAAGTCCCTCAGAAACTCCCGGTGGATCGCCTCGGGATCCAAGTCACTGAATAGC
>JBFESM010000200.1:0-3727 GCA_041548445.1 Methanothrix sp.
CAGCCTATCCCCGCCGCGTTCCATCGCGATAGAGCTCGACGACCCCTTGATGGCGGTCGATCTAAACGGCGACGGAAGACTCCAGCTGGGCGGAAGCATTCCCGTCGCCAGATCTCAGCCGCTTTCACGGGTCGTCGTCAACATCTGCACGGCCTGGAACCTCTGGCACCCATACGGTGGTACAATTTACCAGGTCCGACCAGATCCGATCACCTCAAACATCAAGTGGACGAACTACGTTCTGAACATCGACGTCCCGAGCCTATCCTGGGGTGCGACGACGACGAGCGCATCGATCATAAGGGCGAGCGATTACATGAGAAGCCAGCCGACCCGAATCGCCATCGTACCTGCTCCGACGGTGGAACTTGGGCCTGGAGCTGCCCAGGACACGGAACCGCGCCCCTATATGGCGATGATCCGCTTCCCCAAGGTCAGCCTCGAGTGGTTCAGGGCCACCGATCAGGCGAGGGTCAGGGCTGGAAACCTGGTTCTGGTCAACGGTTACGGCTTCTGGTGGGACGACCTGGACCCGAACGTCTTCCACTTGGGACAGTTCAAGATCGACCTTGATCAGCGCCTGGTTTACTACGTAGAAAGAGACGGAACTGAGGTGTTGACTTCCCTTGGGGTGACCGTCGACGACTCGGCGGGAGGAGACGTCGTTTATCTGGAGCCCGATCTCTGGTGGTAGGAGGCAACGCCGAACGCTTCGACTTTATGGAAAGATGAGCTGCAACGAAGACCCATCATCTCTCCAGATCAAACCCTATTTCTTTCAGAGTCTTTGCTCTCTTTCAGGGCTTGCATCCTCGATCTGATACTGCTCAGCCTCTCTTCGATCACCAGCATCTCCAGCTCCAGGAGGCGGACCTGGTCGTCTCTCGGAGCCGTCTCGTCCGGCTTCGCCTCTTGGGACGGGCTCGGATTTGGGGCGTTCTCTCTGAGAAGGTAGCTTCCGCCCTCGATCCTCATTCCAAGGCCGTAGACCAGGGCGGACGCGACCTTCTTTCTTCCGCTCCGCAGGTCGTTCCAGAAGGCCTTGCGAGAGACACCCATGTAGATAGCGGCCTCCTGCTGTTGCAACTCAAGAAGGTCCACTAGACGTATCGCCTCCAGCTCCTCCAGGGTGATTTTTACGTCCTCGCCCAACTTTTTCCCCTCCGGCTCAAACCGCCTCGTTTCAGGAATCTCCGTGATCCATCGCTGGCCACGACGTCTGCCTCTGCCCGGACTCATAAAACGGTCGTATCTGGGACTTTATATTTGAAGTTTGTCCGGATCTCGTAAAAATGTTTAAATATTAAATCCCATAAGAGACTTATTGGGACGTGCTCGCAGAAGAGCACCACAACCGTCCTCAAAAAGACTGAATGAGGTGAACAAGATATGCCAGGTGGAGATAGAACGGGTCCTGCGGGACTTGGATCCAGAACCGGCAGGGGCATGGGATACTGTTCGGGGTTCGATGCCCCAGGATACTTCAACGCGGGCTTTGGAAGGCCCTTTGGCGCTGGCAGAGGCGGCGGGCGAGGACGTGATGGTGGTGGCAGAGGCAGATGCATTCGCTTCTGGCCTACGGTTCCGGGTGTCGCCTTTGGACCCCGTCAGACAGCTGCCCCCTCTCCCGAAGTGGAGATGGCAGATCTGGAGGAAGTGGCTGAGAGCCTCGAAGCCCAGCTGAAGAGCATAAAGGCCAGGATGGAGGAGCTGAGATCTGAAAAGTGACCTCTTCCTGGCAATTCCTCTATTTTCGCTTTTACGTGTCACTTTACTTTTTCACTCGACTTTACGATCTCTCTGGCTCTAGATCGATCATATCCCATATCTTTTCCATGTTCAGATACTTCTCGGTGGCGGAGGCCAACTCATCGTACCCATCGCCTGACAGTGTCGATCTTCGGACCAGGTTCTTCCTGGCGTAGAGGTAATCCAAAAAGGCTTCTTTGAAGTTCTGGTTCTGGAAGATCCCGTGAAGGTAGGTTCCTATCACGAGCCCATCGCCACCCACGGCGCCGTCGTCTCCGAAAGCTGGCGGGTCCCTGGAGGTTGTCATGCCCATGTGGATCTCGTAACCCCGGACCGTCTCCCCCTTTATCGGCCCCAGGATCGGACCATCTCCGGTCACCGTCTTTTCCACCTGGACGGTCCTCTTCTCATACCGGTCGAACCGGGTCTCTAAGTCCAGGAGGCCCAGGCCCGGTATCGAGTCTGTGGTGTTCTCGATCCCCAGATCGACGATGTTCTTTCCCAGGATCTGGTAGCCGCCGCAGATGCCGAGGATCGGGACGCCCTCGTCTCGAAGGGCCATGATCTCCCGGTCGGTCCCTCTCTTTCTCATCTCTTCGAGGTCTGCTACGGTGTTCTTGGTTCCGGGAACTATGACGGCGTCTGGTCTACCCAGGGACTGGCCGGGGCTGACGTACCGAACCCTTGCCTCTCGCTCCAAGGGCTCGAAGTCCGTGAAGTTCGATATTCTCTGAAGCCTGATTACGGCGATCTCGACCTTTTCGCCCCCCTTGTCCCCCTCGACGCCGCCCCTCTTGTCCCCCAGGGAGACCGAGTCCTCGCTAGGAAGGTTCAGGTCTAGGTAGGGCATGACGCCGAGGACCGGTACATCGGTCAGCTTCTCCAGCATCTCGAGCCCCGGCTCCAAAATTGCCGGATCGCCCCGGAACTTGTTGATAACGAGCCCCCGGACGAGGGGCCTGATCTCTGGCGGGAGAAGCGCCATCGTCCCGTAGAGGCTCGCAAAGACCCCGCCCCTCTCGATGTCCCCCACCAGGATTATGGGGGCACGAAGCTTCATAGCGACGTAGATGTTGGCGATGTCCCGGTCGTAGAGGTTGATCTCGGCGGCACCTCCGGCGCCCTCGACGACGATGTAGTCGTAATCGCGCTCAAGCTCCTCCAGGGCTCGATCCACCACCGTCTTCAATCCATCGATCTCCTGGTAGTACTCCTCGGCGGACTTGTCGGCGAGGGGCACGCCGAAGACGATCACCTGGCTGGTCCGATCGCCCTTCGGCTTGAGGAGACTCGGGTTCATCATCTCTGTCGGCTCGACCCCCGCAGCCCAAGCCTGGACCGCCTGAGCGATGCCCATCTCCTTTCCCTCGGAGGTGACCCAGGAGTTGAGGCTCATGTTCTGGGACTTGAAGGGTGTGACCTTAAGCCCCCGATTTTTGAGGATTCTGCAGAGGGCGGCGGCGATGGTGCTCTTTCCGGAGTGGGAGGTGGTTCCAAGGACCACGATGAATCTGGTCATGTCCTTTGCCGAGGGGATGTGCAAGTTTATTTGTCTTTTGGAAGGGGGGGTTTTGTGGGTGAGAAGAGGAGCGGACGTTCTTTTCGCCGAAGATCTCGACGCGGACGTCGGCGCCTTGGCCCACGGTGCGGATCAGGATTGTGGGCTTCTCCCCCCTCGGCGAGAGGGCCCCAAACAGGCGGCGGCTCCGCGGAGGGGCCGGGCCTATCTTCTCGATCCTTTGCGTGCACTTCAGTGGTCGAAAGATGAAGATCGATATGGTTTCAGCCCCATGGTCAGATCATTTTCTTGGAATGTATCCAATCAAATTGAGTGCGGCCGGTTTTCCGGATATCAGAAATCTTTGAGTCTTTGTTGCCCAGATTCCCTGATTTGCACGATTGAAACTTTGCTTTCGGTTTCCTCTGAACAGTCATCAATGTTTTATCGATTCAAAGGAGCACGAAAAACGGGCGAGGG
>JBFESM010000201.1:0-3678 GCA_041548445.1 Methanothrix sp.
CGCCCTCGCATACGACGACGGCCGCGTCAATGAGCCCCTCCTTCATCCCGTCGGCGATCATCTCCGAGGCGCCGAAGCTCACGGGCCGCTTCGAAAGCTCCAGGACCCGATCGGGCCCGTACATCCCAAGCTCATCGATGTGACTTTTCAGGACCGACTCGACTGTCTTTCGAGACTCCATTTCATGGCCGTAGAGGCCACTTCGCAGGGGACACCACTTCACCTTCGGATCTGAGAGGACCTCGATCTTGCCGTCCCTCACCCTCACAAGAGCCCCGGCCATCTCCACAAGATGCTCTGCCATAGAAATCGACCTTCAGTAACCGCCTTTTCCTTTTACCACTCTTTATTCCGCAAAGATCGCCGCCCATCTCGCCCTGATCGAACGGTCGAAGGAGAAAGAGAGAAAACAAAAATGGAGAGGATCAGATCTCGTCCTCTGATACGAACTTCAGGGCGACAGAGTTCATGCAGTACCTCTGCCCCGTCGGTGGCGGCCCATCCTCGAAGACGTGGCCCAGGTGTGCGTCGCACCTTGCACAGACCACCTCGGTCCTGACCATGCCGCGGCTCTCGTCCTCTCTCTCATCGACGCTCACATCGGAGATCGGAGCCCAGAAGCTCGGCCATCCCGACCCCGAGTCGAACTTCGTCTCAGAGGAGAATAGGTCGTTTCCGCAGGCGACGCACCGATAGATCCCCTTCTCCTTGAAGTCGTAGTACTTGCCGGAGAAGGGAGGCTCGGTCCCCTTCTTCCTGGTGACGACGTACTCCTCCCGGGAGTGGAGCTTCTTCCACTCCTCGTCGGTCTTGACGACTTTTTCCACCATCTGCCTCACCGCCTCGCCTCTTCCTCTATCGACCTTCGAATTTCGATCCTGAGACCCTCACCCCCAGGTCTCGAAGGCGACGATCTCATCCATCTCCTTTCGAGGCCTCGGGGAGGGCGACTCATCCGGGTAGCCGATTGCAAGGAGCGCCACCACCCTCACCTCTGGCGGGATGTTCAGGACCTTCTTCACCTCCTCCTCGTAGAAGGCACCGATCCAGCATGTGCCCAGACCCTCGGCTGCCGCCGCGAGTACCATATGCTCGACGGCGATGGCGAGGTCGATGGGGTAGGTGAGCTGGCCGCAGGTCATGACGTAATCGGTGACGGTGGCGCAGGCGGCGATCACCACAGGGGCCTCGCCGACGAAGGTCTGGCCCTTGGCGGCCTCGGCGAGCCTCTTTCTCCTCGCCCCGTCCCTGACGACGACGAACCTCCACTCCTGGAGGTTTCTGGCAGAGGGGGCAAGCCTTCCGGCCTCCAGAACCCGATCGAGCTTATCGTTCTCTATATTCCGGGTCTGGTACTTTCTCACGCTCCTCCTCTTTCGTATCGCCTCGGAGACTTCCATCCGATCACGCCCTCTTCTTCAGCTCTTTTTGGACCTCGATCCCCAGGTCCGTGAAGTTCCAGACCCCATCATTCTCCTTTATCAGCCCCTTTCCCGCCACCTCTTCCAGCACCCTTCCGACGGCCGGAGCCGTGAGGTGGCTGAACTTGGCGATCTTGGCTGTGGGCTGAGGCCCCTTCGACCCGATGACTTCCATTACCCTTATCCTCTGCTTGTTTCCCATCACGAATCCTATCATCTCTTCCATAATCTCGTACCTCCACGGGTCAAATCTTGCGTTAGGTTTATGTTCCACCAAATAACTCTGACATGCGCGGGCTAGTCCGGGTGGCTCGGCGTCACCTGTTACCCGAGATCGCCGATACGCGGGGGACGAAGCTGGTGGACGACTGCGTGTGCTGCAGGTTCAGTCCAGTTGCCGACTGTGATTCTCCGCCCTGTGGGGACAGCATTGATGCCCGGGCCTGCCGGAGGGCAGGTCTGTTCATCTCAACTGCGGGGACCGGTTCAGGCCCGGAAGGGAGCAGACCTACCGCAGATAACTGTCGCTTGCGGACTTGCGGGGAGGAGAACGCTTCTGGGTCAACTGGCCTGTGGTGTTGCAGGCAACCGCCGGCGCGCCCGCATTAAAAAAATTTATTCGATCTTTATCTCCTTGCCCTTTTCGGCCTTCACCTTCTTCTCTAGCTCCACGGAGAGAACACCGTTCTTGTACGACGCTTTGGCGCTGTCGGGGTCGATATCGGAGTCGAGGGTGATCGTCTTTAAAAACTTCTTCTCGCCGGTCGTCTCGATCCGCACGGTCCTCTCGGTCGAGTCGAGTTTGATGCTTTCCTTCTCGACTCCGGGAAGCTCGGCGAAGATCTTGTAGAGGTCTCCGTCCTCCATCACGTCGACGAGGGGCTCTCTTCCGGCGCTCGGCTCGATCCCCCCAAGGCTGGGCCGGATGTTTCCAAACTCCCTGAAGGCCGGCTCCTTTCCCGGCTCTGCGGTGTAGCTGAAGCCGTAGACGAAGGGGCCGTATCGACGAGCGGTTCCGGTCGGGGTTTCCTCCTCCTTGACCAGCTCCTTGAACTCCTCGGGAATCCCTTCCTGGAACCTCCTGATCAGGTCCTCAAAGGGATCTCTGTACATCCCCTCTTCGCGTTCCTCCTCGAAGGGAAATCCCCTCATGAGGCTCTCGAAGGCGTCGAATATGGATGGGTATCTCCTCTTTCTCATGAGCTTTATCACCTCTTTATATCGCTTGATCTTATTATTATAGTGGCGCTGAGATATACGCTTTTTGGTGATCAGGCCGTAGAAATGGCGAGAGGGGGCGATCCAGGTCTGTGACCTGCCCCCTAAAAGCTGATCCGATCACCAATAAAGGATTATGCGAACTTATATCCAACATATCAAAAATTATATCAATCAAGCCTTCGTATGAAATACTTTAAAGGGCCAGAAGGCCCAAAACCTTGGAAAGGAGGAGACTTGAAATGAACCGATCGACGAAAAGATCCATTTTGGCCATCTCGGTCCTGATCCTGGCGGCTTTCATCTCTGCAGCCCAGCCGGACGAGATGCCACCAAGCGGCGGGCCCGCAGACTTTGGGCCGAACGCCGGCCCGATCCCCGAGGGTGGGCCCAACGCCGGAAGTGACGCGGCCCCCACGACCTCCAGGCCTGGTGCGGGATTGGCGCCATCCACAACCTTCGCTGCCTCAACGGGCGCCACGGCCACAAACCTCGGCCAGGGCGAGCCGATCACAGAAACTCA
This sequence comes from Methanothrix sp., assembly GCA_041548445.1. Classification (GTDB taxonomy): domain Archaea; phylum Halobacteriota; class Methanosarcinia; order Methanotrichales; family Methanotrichaceae; genus Methanocrinis. The sequence continues at coordinate 3,163 of JBFESM010000201.1, forward strand.
GATGCTGGGTGCAGGCTCCCTCGAAGGTGAGACGAGCGGCCTCGTCGGCGCCACGGGAACGGGCGCCGTCGGAGCGACCGGATTTGGCGGCATCAACTACTGGGTCCTCTACAACGGCGCCTGGTCTCGCGGGCCTGCCGCGATCTTCCACGGCCAGAGGACGAACTGCGTCGTCTCCAACGGCCAGAGCCAGAACATCTGGTCCTACGAGAAGTACCCCGGTGGGTACGAGGTCTGGAAGTACTGGGGCTTCTGGCGTCCCGGAAACTACAACACCTGGTTCTCCGGCGATGCCAACGGCTGGCACCTGATCGCCATCTACGGTGACGCCTCCGGCTGGAGCAACCCGATCTGGATCAGTGTAGTGCCCAGCTCGCCCTACTTCGTAGACGACCAGCCCCATCCCGACTGGCTCGGTGGGGACGGCATCGAGATCAGCGGCACCGGCGGGGATATCAGCTTCAGTGGGAGCGGCGACGTCGAGATACACGAGTCGACGAACCTGGAATAGTCGGA
>JBFESM010000202.1:0-3627 GCA_041548445.1 Methanothrix sp.
GCTCATGTGCTGGTAGATCTCAAAGCCGTGGTGCTCGACCTCGGCCCGCTTCGACCCCCGGAACTCGATCTCCCAGATGACGTCCCCTACTTTTCGAAGGTCTCCCCGCTCCAGGGCCGGGATCAGGTCCATCAGGATGAAGTAGGCCTTCAGCTCCCGGTCCTGGTAGTCGAGGTTACGGGCCCTGTTCATCAGAAGGTCGAACTCCTCCCTCCCCGACGAGGAGACGGTGGTCTCGGGGATTATAACGAAGACGTTCTTTCCCTCGGCGAACTCGTGGTGGTAGGCGAGGGCCAATTCGTCGCCGGTCACCGCCATTCCGCCGTAGGTGACGGCAGCTGGTCCCACACCGGTCTCAAAGCCGAGGGTGACCCTGCCGTCCTCGGTCTCCTCGACGTAGTTGTTTCCGATCAAAAGGCGGATCTCCTCTTTCGTCAGAGGTGCGCCGACCGCCTCGTTCATGGCATGGCCCAGGGCGACGAGCACCGAGCCCGTCGATCCGAGTCCGACGTGCTTTTGCTCGTGGTCCCTGACTTTGATCTCGAAGCCGCCATCGTAGCCGACCGTCTTTTTGAAGACCTCGACGAAATGGCGGATGATCGGCTCTCTAGAGTAGTCGATGACGGTATCGGCAGGGGTGCACTCCACCTCGGCAAAGCAGCGGATCGAGAGGGCAAAGCCCACCCCGCCGCCGCCGGGCCTGTTGGGCGCAAAGCGGTTCATGTCGAGGACGGTGAGGTGGATTCTTCCCGGGACCGTCACCCTCACCTTCCCCTCGATCGGTGCAAGATTCTGGGATCTCGTGATCCCCAGAGTTTTGACGTTCTCGCCTGGAGAGAAGGGGTTGAACTCGTACTCCACCAGGTCCAGGTCGCCGCCGCGGATCTTCATTGTGGGCATATCTTGAATCTCCTCCTATCTTTTCGTCCCTCCGAACTAGGGCTAATTTTTCTTGTCGACCTTTCCATATCCTCAAACTAGCCGCATTCAGAGACGGAGTCGTCCACTTGAATCTTGGGCGCCACCCGGACCTGGAGCGCCATGGGCTATTACTATCACATTTGACTCCTAGCTGTCAGCGGTCAAAATTATAATCCGCACTGCTGTGTATCTCCAAGAATTTCATAGACTTTCAGAGTCTCGTTGTAAGCCCCACTTGCCTTGTTCAGGTTTTCTTCTTCGTCCCTTAATTTGGAGAGGTCGTAGTAGGCAATCCCGAGATTTCTTTGAGTAATTGCATACTTGCACGGATAGTCCTCGAAAGTGCGGACTTTCAGAGCCTCGTTGTAAGCCTCGATCGCCTTGTTCAAATTTTCTTCCCCTTTCCTGATCTTGGCGAGGCCATAGTATGCAACTGCGAGGTTGTGTTGAGTCGCAGCGTAATCATACGGGTAGTCCTTGATGGTGCGCACTTTCAGAGCCTCTTTTTGGGCCTCAACGGCTCTGTCCAGATTCGTTTCCTCGTCCCTGAATCTGGCTAGGTCATAGTGTGCAACCCCAAGGTCGTTTTGGGTTGCAGCGTAATCGTATGGGTGCTTATCGAGGGTAAAAACTTTCAGAGCCTCTTTATATGCCTCGATCGTCCTGTTCAAGTTTTCTTCCCCGTCCTTGATCTTGGCGAGATCGTAGTATGCAAACCCTTGCTCGTTCTGCGTTGTAGCGTAATCGTATGGGTACTTATCAAAGGTGAAGACTTTCAGAGCTTCGTTATAAGCCTCTATCGATATGTTCAAGTTTTCTTCTCCGTCCCTCAACTCGGCTAAGTCGTGGTATGCAACTCCGAGATTGTGCTGAGTTGCAGCGTAATCGTACGGATCGTTCTCGAAGGTGCGTACTTTCAGAGCTTCTTTGTAGGCCTCAACGGCTCTGTCCAGATTCTTTTCTTCATCACTGACTTCTGCTAGTTCGTAGTATGCAACTCCTAGGTTGTTCTGGGTCGCTGCGTACTCATAAGAGTACTCATCGATGGTAAATATTTTCAGAGCCTCTTTGTAGGCCTCAATTGCATTGTTCAGGTTTGTTTCCGTGTACCTGATCTCAGCGAGGTGCCTGCAGGCAATCCCTAAGCTGTTCTGTGTCGTTGCATAATCGTATGGGTGCCTGTCGAGAGTAAAGACTTTCAGAGCCTCATTGTACGCCTCGATCGCCCTGTTCAGGTTTTCTTCCTCTTCCCTGACCTCGGCGAGGTACCTGTAGGCAACAGCAAGATTGTTCTGGGTAGCAGCGTAATCGTATGGGTGCTCATCGATGGTAAATATTTTCAGAGACTCTTTGTAGGCCTCAATCGCCCTATCCAGGTTTGTTTCTCTGTCCCTTATCTTGGATAGCTCGTAATAAGCTACACCCAGCTCAAATTCGACGTTTGCGTATTCGCCGGGCGAACGGGCTAGCGACAGATTTGCCAACTGGAATTCGTACTCGGTGATATCTTCTTCGTAATCTAAATAATCTCCAACGCCCTCGGCCCCTGAGAAAATTGATATAATTACTAAAATTATTAATGGCCTATAGGTGCTTTCTGAAAGCAAAAATGCCATCTCAAAACCTCTTGGTGCGACTGTTCCTCTACACCACTGGATAAATGCAGACTGGTGCTTAATATATTTTATCCTCCTCAGACTTTTCGAAACCTTATCCGATGCGGAGTGCAGAATGTGATGTAACACCTTGATTTTCCAGACCCACTGAAAAATGATCTGTAAGTTTCAGGATGACCCCCAAGCCTTCTTTGCAGCCCATGAGATGGCGTCTGTGGCGATAGCAGCATATCATCCCATTCAACCGAAAAACCAGGCTAACCGACCGTATGTTAATATTAAAATTATGTCTGGACAGTGGTCCTGTAGATCATCATTTGTTATTGCTCGGCCAGGGTCGATCGTGAAACACCCGGCAAGTCTCACTTACTCTTTCCAGCACCCAACCGAAAATATATCGAGTTCTCCCAAATCAGGGGGGATCGTCAGGAAGCTCACCGCAAGATACGCCACCGTCCCGAGGACTAAGCCGACGGTGACGGGGTGTATCGTGGGGTTGCCGCGGAAGTTCCTGGCCACGATGTCGTTCTGGATTCTGGCTTGCGGCGCGTCTCGATGGGAATGTGAGGGTGCCTTTGCCTAATCTGGCAGATTACGGCCGAAACCAGGAGTACGATCCCGGAGCCGACCAGGTATTCCGGCCCAAAGCTGTCGAGGTCGTTTGAGAGGACCCCGGAGGGTGGAACTCCCAGGGCTATGAAGAAGGAGTAGTCCAGCCTGATCATACCAGAAAAAGAGTTTACGATATCTGCCGCCATCCTGCCGGTGCCCATGATCACAGATCGGGATGGATCGGTTTAACTTTTTTCCGAGTTTGAAGTTTTATCTCGATTTCGAAGTACCGCCCCATTATGCAGACGTCATCTTCCCGGCCGAACTGCTCGAACTGCTCGCAGGGAGATCCTCAGTGGCATGGAAGCTCGTGGATCGTACATGCTGCCACATCTCCTTGATAAACCAGATGGAGACATCTTTGGCCGTTCGGCTTGAGGATCATGGAATCGGGGTCATCCGGATCGCGGGTGCCGTCCAGCCTGATCGATCTTGGGTTTCTCGATCATCACATCCAGATGGATGCAGCAGTTGCCAC